>CAMDQJ010000007.1 GCA_945905835.1 Asaia bogorensis | reverse complement strand
CGAGGAAGGCCACATGGGATTAGGGGTCTTCATCGCCAAGACCCTGCTGGAACGCACCGGGGCCACCGTCACTTTCGGCAATCGTCCCGGCAACGAGGGCGGAGCTGTCGTTGTCGTGCGCTGGCCAAAGCCCGTCTTCAGGGCTACATAGCGGCCGATTCTAGGGAGCGGCCATGAGCCAGGACACGGGCGCCAACCGGCCGGTGCCAAGCAGCGGCGCCGGCACCACCACCATCAAGGAACGCACGCTTCTGCTCGTCGACGACGATGCGGCATTCCGCAATCGCATCGCCCGCGCGCTCGAGCTGCGCGGCTTCGCCGTGATCGCCGTCGGTTCGGTGGGCGAGGCGCTGGCCCATACCGTGAAGCCGCCGGCCTTCGCCGTGCTCGACCTGCGGCTGGGCGACGGCAACGGGCTGGAGCTCGTCGGTCCGCTGCGCCAGGCGCGCCCCGACATCCGCATCGTCGTGCTGACCGGCTACGGCAACATCGCCACGGCGGTCGCCGCGGTGAAGGAAGGCGCGGTCGACTATCTCGCCAAGCCGGCCGATGCCGACGCCATCGAACAGGCACTGACGACGCATGGTCGCAAGCTGCCGCCGCCGCCCAGCAATCCGATGTCGGCCGACCGCGTGCGCTGGGAGCATATCCAGCGCGTGTTCGAGCAATGCGACCGCAACGTCTCGGAGACGGCGCGCCGGCTCAACATGCACCGCCGCACCCTGCAGCGCATTCTCGGCAAGCACGCCCCCCGAGAACATTAAGCACTGATTACGATCCAACTTCTGCTGAATGCGCTGGCGCTGGGCATGGCCTACGCGTTGGTAGCGCTCGGTTTTGTGCTGGTGCTGAACGCCTCGGGCGCGGTGAACTTCGCACATGGCGACCTGGTCGTGCTGGGTGGCGCCGTGGCCGTGCTGCTGTCGGCGTGGACCGACCTGCCAGGCATGGCGCTGGTGCCGCTGGTCGCCTTGGTGCTGGGCGCGGTCGGCGTTTTGGCCGCGCGCGTGGCGATCCTGCCGCTGGCGACGCGGCCGCCGGAAGCCACCTTTGTCGCCACGATCGCCCTTGCCGCCATCATCGAGCATGGCCTCACGGTGTCGCTGGGCGCCGCACCGCGCACCGCGCCGCCGCTTGCCGGCAGCGGCGCGCTCGACCTGCTGGGCGTCTCGGTCGGCCGCCAGCCTCTCGCCATCGTGATCGTGGGCGGTGTTTTGGTGGCGGCCGTGTGGTTTCTGCTCGAGCGCACGCAGACCGGCCGGCGCATGCGCGCCGTCGCCGCCGACCGCCACATGGCGCGCGCCGTCGGCATTCCCGTCGCGCGCTACGTCACGCTGTCGCTGGCGCTGGCCGGCGCGCTGGCCGGCATCGCGGGCCTGCTGCTCGGGCACCAGTTCCTGGTGTCGCCGACCCAAGGCGGCGGCCACATGCTGAAGGCTTATATCGCCGTGGCGCTCGGCGGTTGGGGCAGCGTTCCCGGTGCGCTGATCGCAGCACTCGGCATCGGCGTATTCGAGACTTTCGTGTCGGCCGGAATTGGCGACGCCGGGGCGTCGGCCGCGCTCTATATCGGCGTGCTTGGCGTTCTCGTGTGGCGGCCGCAAGGATTGTTCGGCGAGCCGGTGGGACGGCGCGGCTGACATGCGCTCACTCGACCGTTTCTGGCTCGTCGTGCTGCTGGCGCCCCCCGCGCTTGCTGCCGTGCTGTTGCCGACCTTCGGCATTCACGTCGCGACCCTGGTCGGCATCTACGCCCTGATGGGCGTCGGCTATCAGCTGGTGTTCGGCCAGCTCGGCGCGCTCAACCTCGCGCAAGGCGCGCTGTTCGGCATCGGCGCCTACTGCGTGGCGCTCACGGCGCCGATGCTCGGTGTCTTGTCGTTTCCCTTGGCCGTCGCGGTCGCCGCTGCCGTGGCGGCATTGGCGGCGTGGCCGACGCTGCGCCTGCGGTCGCACTACTTCGCGCTGGCCACGCTCGCCCTCGCCTCACTGGTGAACATCGTGGCGACAAATGCCGAGGGCCTGACCGGTGGCGCCAATGGCCTCGTGGGCTTTGCATCGGGATTGCCGCGCGGCCGCACGCTCATGATCCTGGTGTGGCTCTGCCTGATCGCGGCGGTGGTGGCGCAGGCCTGGCTGTTCAGCAGCCGCTGGGGCGAAGGCGCGCGCCTGTTGCGCGAAGCACCGCTGGCGGCAGCAACGCTCGGCATCGATAGTGGACGCTGGCGGCTGGTCGCCTTCACGGCAGGCGGCGCGCTGGCCGGTGGCGCCGGCGCCAGCACCGCGGCGCTGAGCGGCGTCGTCTCGCCCGAAACAACGGGCTTTCCCGTCATGGTGCTCTGCCTCACCTCGGTCGTGCTGGGTGGCGCGCGCCATCCCATGGGTGCGCTGCTGGGTGCGGCAATCGCTGTCTGCTTGCCCGAGCTGTTGCGCGGCTTCCAGGATGCCTGGCTGCTCGCTTATGCCGTCGCCACGCTGCTCGTCATCCTGTGGGCGCCCGACGGCATCGCCGCTCTGGTCGACCGCCTGCGCGGCGTCCACCCGATTGCGCCACCGCCGACCGCACTGGCCGACCGTTTGCCAGCGGCGCACGGCGCCCGGCGGTTGAGAGTCGACGCCGTCACCAAGCGCTTCGGCGGTGTCGAGGCGCTGGCCGGCCTGTCGTTGGCGGTCGAGCGTGGCGAGATCGTCGGCCTGATCGGCGCCAACGGTTCGGGCAAGACGACGCTGCTCAACGTGATCTGCGGTATCGACGCGGCCGACGCTGGAACCATCAAGCTCGACGACGCAGCGATCCAGCGCCTGCCCGCGCATGCCGTCGCCCGCGCCGGTATCGCGCGCACGTTCCAGAGCATGGCAGGTTCGATCGACCTCGCGCGCGCCGTCGCGACGGGCGCGGCGTTCGTCCTGCTCGATGAGCCGGCGGCGGAGATGGGTGAACAGCAGCGTGCCGAGCTTGAGGCGATGCTGCGCCGCTTGCGCGATTCAGGCCGCGGCGTACTAATCGTCGATCACGACATCGAGCTCTTGGGTCGCGTCTGCGACCGGCTGGTTTGTCTCGAGCGCGGCCAAGTCATCGCCGAGGGCCGGCCGGCCGAGGTGCGCGCCGATCCCCGCGTGCGCGCGAGCTTTCTTGGAACAGCGGCATGAGCACGCCAGTTCTCGAAACGCCGAATTTCTCGGTCGCGTCCGGCGAGATCGTGGCGCTTCTGGGCGGCAACGGCGCTGGCAAGACGACGCTGCTGGAAACCGTTTTGGGTTTTGTGCCGGGTGAGGGGATTCGTCTGTTCGGCCGCGATGTCGGGACCCTGCCGGTCGAGCACCGCGTGGCGCTTGGCGTCGGCTATGTGCCGGAAGGCCGCCGTGTCTTCGCCGGGCTTACGGTGCGGGAAAATCTCGAAGCGTCGTCGGCCTTGGCACCGGCCGAACGCGGCCGTCGCGTCGAGGAGATGCTCGCGCTGTTTCCCATGCTGGGTGAGCGGCCGGGCGCGCGGGCGTGGCTGCTGTCGGGTGGCCAGCAGCAGATGCTGGCGTTGGCACGGGCCATGATGGACCGGCCGGGGTTGTTGCTGCTCGATGAGCCGACCTTGGGCCTGGCGCCGGTCGTAACGGTCGAACTGTTCGAGAAACTGCGTGCCCTGGCCGGCGAAGGAACAGCCATCCTGCTCAGCGAGCAACGAGCCGGTCCGGCGCTGACAGTGGCTTCGCGCGGCATCGTGCTCAGCCGCGGACGCATCGTGCGCGAGGCGCTTGCGGCCGATCTTTTGGTCGATCCGACGCTGCCCGACCTGATGGCCAGCGGCTAGACGCTGCGGTTCTGGGCATTCCAGTGCTGTTCGAGATTTGCGATCAGCGCCGGACTGAAATGGCAATGCGCCTGCTCGCGGGCATAGAGCGCGACATAGCGGCGGAACAGGTCGAGCGGTTCGAGCGAAACGCGCAGTGCGCGGCGATTGCCGATGGCGCCGACGCTGCCGGCGCTGGCGATGCGGTCGATGACGTGGTCGATCGTCTTGTCGATGTCCTGCGGCGCCACGACCTGGTCACAGATCTTGCGGCCGTCGTCGCTGTCGCACTCGAAGCGGCGCTCGTACATGATGGCCTGGCGCGCCAGCCGATCGCCGACGAAACGTGCAAGCCTGAGATTGGCCGCCCCCGGAATGATGCCTTCCTTGCGCGCTGGCAGGGTCATGTAGGCATCGCGGCCCGCGACGTTGAAATCCATGGCCAGCATGAGCTGGCAGCCGCCGCCGATCGCGAAGGTCTCGACGGCGGCGATCCACAGCTTCTCGATTGAATCGCCCGAGACCTCGTCGGGCTGGACTTCGGGATAGGCGACGCCGCGCACGATCTTGTTCACGAAGCCCAGCTCGCGGACGAGGAAGAACAGGAATGGGATCTTGCCGTGATAGAGGTGCGTGAGGTTGATGCCGGAATTGAAGACGCGCCTGCCGGCATATTTGCCAGCCGCGATGGTGTCGCCGCGCAGCACCGCCATCTGACTCTCGGGATCGAGGATGCAGACGTCGGCGCCGATCTCGGTGGCATCGAGCGTTCCCTGATCCTCGGAATTGAGGAAGCGATGGTTGGCGAAGATGAGCGTCGCCGCCTTGCCGTGTCGCTCGACGCGCGCCGTGCCGAGATCGAGCTTGCCGTCGCGCAGGAACTTGGCGAGGGCCTCCTTCGACTCCTCGCGCGGCAGTAGCATGGCGTGGCAGAGATGCAGGCCGCATTGCGGGTCGGCGAGGAATTGGTTGCTGAGAATGCCCTGGTCGACCTCCCAGCCTTCCTTGTCGGCCTGGCGCAGCTCGGCTTCGGCAGCCACCTGGGCGCGCGTCGGCGCGAGGCCGGGCACGGCTTCGGCGGCGTCGTAGACCAAGCGCTCGATGCGCACGAACCTGGTGCGTCCACCGGTTAGACGGTCGTAAAGGGCACGGGCGTGAGTGCCGAGAAAGAAGTAGCGCGCCAGGCGGCCGCGATGCTTGATCGCGTCGGCGGCTTTGTTCGCCACGTCATCGCGCTTGGGCTTGGGCGGCAGCTTTGCCAGCTCGGACGCGCTCGTGCGCCAGAATTTCGAGAAAGCCGCCGCGTCTGCCGCGAAGTCGCCGCTGATTGCCGGCACGTCGGAGGACATCGTCTTTCCTGCTAAATTATTGGAGCGGGCGACGGGATTTGAACCCGCGACCTACGGCTTGGGAAGCCGACGCTCTACCCCTGAGCTACACCCGCGCGGCGCTCATATTAGCCCGTGGTTGCTTGGCCGGTCCAATCGTGTATCTGGGGCGGTATGGGTCATGGCCGCAAGATTTCGGTGATCGGTCTCGGCTATGTCGGTTTGCCGGTGGCCGCGGCTTTTGCGCGTTCGGGCGTGTCCGTGCTGGGCTTCGACATCGACGCGCGGCGCGTCGCCGAGCTGGCCGGCGGCCACGACCGCACCGGCGAGGTCGAGGCCGATGCGCTGCGAGCGCCAAGCTTGCGGTTTTCCGCCGATGCGGCGGATCTGAAGGCCGCCGACTTCTTCATCGTCACGGTCCCGACGCCGATCGATGCCGCCAAGCAGCCCGATCTCGAACCGCTGAAGCGCGCCTCGGCCGCCATCGGCGCTGCGCTCAAGAGGGACGACATCGTGGTCTATGAATCGACGGTCTATCCCGGTGTCACGGAAGAGACCTGCATTCCCGCACTCGAGGCAGCGTCGGGTCTCAAGTGGAAGAAGGACTTCAACGTTGGCTACTCGGCCGAGCGCATCAATCCCGGCGACCGCGAGCGGCGCTTCGACACTATCAAGAAGGTCGTCTCGGCCGACACGCCAGAGACGCTGGAGATCGTCGACGCGGTCTATCGCAGCGTCGTACGTGCCGGCACGCATCGCGCACCGTCGATCAAAGTCGCGGAGTTCGCCAAGGTGCTGGAGAACACCCAGCGAGACGTCAACATCGCGCTGATCAACGAAGTGGCGCTGATCGGCGATCGCCTCGGCATCGACACGCGCGATGTGCTGGAAGCTGCCGGCACCAAGTGGAACTTCCTGCCGTTCCGTCCCGGCCTGGTCGGCGGTCACTGCGTCGGTGTCGATCCGTTCTATATCGCGCACAAGGCCGAGGCGGCGGGCTATCACTCCGAGGTCATCCATTCCGGCCGGCGCGTCAACGACGGCATGGGCGTCCATGTGGCGCAGCGCGTGGCCAAGAGCGTCCTGAAGGGCGGCTCGGTTACCGTGCTTGGCGTCACCTTCAAGGAGAACGTGCCCGACATCCGCAACACGCGGGTCGTCGACATCGCGCGTGAGCTTGAATCGTTCGGCATCGGTGTGGCGCTCCATGATCCGATGGCCGACAGCGAGATGCTGCGCGAGCAATACGGCCTCACGCTGACGCCGCTTGCCGAGCTGAAGCCTGCCGATGCTGTCGTGATCGCCGTCGCGCATCGCGAGTATCGCGAGCGCGGCTGGCCGCTGGTCGAACGGCTGCTGAAGCCCGGCGGCTTCGTGGCCGATGTGCCGGCGCTGCTCGACCGCGCGAAGACGCCGGCCGGCGTGACGCTCTGGAGACTGTAGATGCTGGACGAAGTTCTTTCCGTCGAGGAACGGGCCGTGGTGGCGCGTGCCAGGGCCTTTGCCGAGGAGCATGTCGGCCCCAACGCCGCGCGCTGGGAATGGGAGCGGCGCTATCCGCTGGAGACCATCAAGGCTGCCTGTGCCGCCGGCCTCAACACCATCGAGCTCGCCAAGCAGCATGGCGGTCAGGGCCTCTCCTTCTCCTGCAAGCTCCGCGCCTTCGAGGAGATTGCAAAGCACGACTTCGCCTTCGCCTTCGCGCTGATCAATCACCACAACGCCTGCGCACGCTTTGCCCGCGACGGCAAGCCTGAGCATGTGGCGCGCCTGCTGCCGCGCATGATCGCGGGTGAGCTTATAGGCTGCGCGGGTCTCAGCGAGCCCGGCGTCGGCAGCGATTTCGGCGGTCTGCAGATGGCGGCCAAGCGCGTCGACGGTGGCTACCTGCTGAACGGCGCCAAGACGTGGATCACCAACGCCACTGTCGCCGGCCTGTCGGTGGCCTATGCCCAGACCGATCCGGCGCAGGGCTATCGCGGCATCGCCTGCTTTGCGATCGAAGCCGAGCGGCCGGGCTTTCACCGGGAAAAACCTTTCGAGCTGCATGGCGGCCACGCCATCGGCGTCGGCGGCTTCACGCTGGTCGATTATTTCGCGCCCGACGAGGCCGTGCTGCATCCGCCGGGCCGCGCCTTCAAGGCAGCGCTCGCCGGCATCAACGGTGCACGCGCCTATGTCGCCGCGATGTGCTGCGGCATGCTGCAGGCCAGCCTCGAGACGGCGGTGCGCTACACGCAGCAGCGCAAGACCTTCGGCCAGCCGGTGATCGAGCACCAGGGCGTACGCTGGAAGCTGGTGGACGCCGCGACCGACCTCGAAGCCGCGCGCCTGCTCACCTATCGTTCGGCGCGCCTGATCGACGAGGGCATGGATGCCGTGCTGCCGGCCGCGCATGCAAAAAAATTCGCGACCGAGATGGCGCTGGGGCGCATCGCCGACTGCATCCAGGCGATGGGCGCCAACGGCCTGCGTGCGGAGTATCCACTGGCCCGCCATCTCGCCGGCGCCAAGATCGCGGCCTATACCGACGGCTCGATCGAGATGATGAACGAGCGTATCGGCGCGGGGCTCGGAGCGGTCTTCGGATGATCCTCTCGACCGTCGAGATGCACACCGGCGGCGAGCCGACGCGCATCATCGTCGACGGTTGGCCCGCCTTCACCGGCAAGACGCTGTCGGACAAGCGGCGCGAGGCCAAGGAGCGCTTCGACCATCTGCGCCGCGGCTTGATGCTCGAACCGCGCGGCCATGACGGCATGTACGGCGCGCTGCTGGTCGAGCCCGACCATCCCGAGGCCGACCTCGCCGTGCTGTTCATGCACAACGAGGGCTTCAGCACCATGTGCGGCCACGTCACCATCGCGCTGGCGCGCTGGGCGGTCGACAGCGGCCGCGTGCCGAAGACCGAACCGGAAACCATCGTGCGCCTGCAATGCCCCTGCGGCCTTGTCGTGGCGCGCGTCGCGGCCGACGGCAGCGTGCGGTTCGAGAGCGTGCCGTCCTTCGTCTATGCGCTCGACCGTATCGCGCCGACCGCGACCTGGGGTCCCGTAACCGTCGATATCGCCTACGGCGGCACGTTCTACGCCTTCCTCCCGGCCGATTCGATCGGCCTCGATCTTAAAACCTCGCCGATGCGCGCCATCGTCGATGCCGGCGAGGAGATCGCCCTTGCCGCGGCCAAGGCCATTCCTCTGGAACATCCCGACGAGCCCGACCTCGCCTTTCTCTACGGTACGATTTTGACCGACGGCGGCGACGGCTCGGCCGAGCCGAGCCGCAACATCTGCATCTTCGCCGGCCGCCAGATCGATCGCAGTCCCACCGGCAGCGGCGTGTCGGCCCGCATGGCCCTCCAGTTCGCGCACCGCAATGTAAAGTTCGGTGAAGTTCGCCGTTTCGAAAGCTGCACCGGCGCGATCTTCACCGGTCGCATCGTGCGAGACGCAACGGCCGTCGGTCCGCGCAAGGCGGCGATCGTCGAGGTCGGCGGTGAAGCACACCAGATCGGCGAGGCTCGCTTCCGCTTCGATGAAAGAGATCCCCTGCGCGAGGGTTTTTCGCTGGGCCTCTAGGCGTTGTGCGCGCGGCGTAGCGCCTGGTCGAGATCGTCGAACAGGTCGTTGCCGTCCTCGACGCCGACTGAGAGCCGTAGCAGGTCGATTGGGCACGGTGTCCCGGGACCCTCGATGCTGGCGCGATGCTCGATCAGGCTTTCGACGCCGCCCAAGGAAGTCGCACGCTTCCACAAGGCCACGCGGGCGGCGGTCGCGATGGCGGCGCGCTCGCCGCCCTTGACGCGGACCGACAGCATGCCACCGAAGCCGCCTTTCATCTGCTTGCTCGCCACGGCATGGCCGGCGAAGGACGGCAGGCCGGGGTAGAGCACTTCGGCGATCATCGGATGGGCCGCGAAGCGCTCGGCCAGTTTCTGCGCCGAGCGGCAGGCCCAGTAGACCCTGGGGAACAGCGTGCGCATGCCGCGCATCAGCAGCCACGCCTCGGTCTGGCCGAGGATGGTGCCGAGCTGGGCGCGGATCGTCCGGAGCTTCGCCCAATGGGCATCGTCGCGCGCGCCTATGAGCGCGCCGGCGATCAGGTCGGAGTGGCCGTTGAGGTATTTCGTCGCGGAGTGCATGACCAGGTCGGCGCCAAACTCGATCGGCCGCGTCAGCACCGGCGTCGCCACGGTCGAATCGACGCCGAGCAGGGCGCCGGCGCGGTGGGCGATTTCGGCGGCGGCGGCGATGTCGGTCAGGCTCCAGGTCGGATTGGCCGGCGTCTCGATCCATACCAATTTAGTGGTACCTGGCTTCACCGCCTTTGCGATGGCATCGACCTTGTCGGCATCGACGAACTCGACTTTCAGGCCCCACTGCGTGGCGAAGGTCGCGAGCCAGTTGCGCAGCGACCAGTACATCACCTTCGGCACGACGACGTGGTCGCCCGGTGAAAGTGCAAGGAAACACGCGGTTGCAGCGCTCATACCCGAGGAGAAGATCAACGCCTTGGCGCCGCTTTCGAGCGCGGCCAGCGTCGCCTCAGCCTGGTCGAAGGTCGGATTGTCGGCGCGCGCATAGATGCGGCCCGAGCTGTAGCCGTTGTCCTCGTCGCGCACATAGGTGCTCGACATATGTATCGGCGGCACGACGGCCTTGGTCGTGGGATCGACCCATCCCATGGCCTGGGCCGCGAGCGACGCGGCAGCGAGTTTCTTGTCAGTCATGAGGGCTATGCCAAGCTTACGATTTGCTTACGACGCTTCGAGCATAGCTGATCGCCGCGCATTGTTGTTGCACGGAATTCAAAAACGCTGTTTTCAATAGACGAGCAAGCCAAAAGGGGACTCCAGCCATGGACCACCAAGTGGGACAGATGTCGCAGGTCGAGCCTGCTGCGCGCGGCGACCGCGTCGCGAGGACGCGTGAAGCCATCGTTGCCGCAACCTTGGCGCTGGCGACGGAGGGCGAAGTGGCGCCAATCGTGCGCGACATCGCCTAACTCGCGGGCGTGTCGACGCGAACCGCCTTCCAGCATTTCGTCGATACAGCCGAACTCTACGTCGCCGTGCTGAGCCGGGTACTGATGGCCATGACGGGCGAGCTGCCGGATGCCGGACTCGAATGGCCGCTCGACCGCCGCATCGACGCGATCACCGACGCCTTCGCCATGCGCTTCGAGCACGTCCTGCCGATGTGGCCGTTCCTTCAGGCCCTGCAGCAGCGGTCGGTCGAAGCCACCGGACTTGTCGTCGCCATGTATGCGGCGAGCCGGACGAATCTGGCGCAGTGGTTCGGTGCGGAGCTGATGGCGCTGTCGTCGACGGCACGCGAGCGCACGCTGAACGCGCTCTGCATGTCGCTGGCACCGGAAGGCTGGGTCGTGCTGCGTCAGCGCCTCGCGCTCAACGTCGACGGCGCCCGCGACGAATGGCGCTTCATGCTGAAGGCCATGCTCGCCGGCGAACCGGCGAACCGTTAGCGCGCAGCCCCTCTGGTTGCTGCTCGTAGCGCCAGCTTCTCGAGAGCAGCGTCACGAATACCGAGGTCGCGCAGATGCGCGGCCGTGTTGTGCACATATTCCAGGGTAGTCCCGGTGACGCCGCGTCCCTGGCGCATCAGCTTGATCGCCCGCGCTGCCGGCAGCTTGCCGGCGAATTGCCGGTGAGCGCGGTCGGCGAGATAGACCAGGGCTGGAACGGTGCGGCCGTCGGCTAGATGGATCGGCCGGATCGTCTCCTGGTAGACGCCGTCATTGTCGATCTCGCGCGTCCACAGATAGCGGCGCACCGCGTCGTAGTTTTTGCGCGGCAGACGGTGAGCGAGGCCGCGGCAGGAGCCGCCCGGCAGCAGCCCGAGGATGAGGCCGGGCTTCTTCGGTGTGCCGCGATAATGCTCGGAGTAGATGCAGAAGGCGCGATGCCAGCCGTGTAGTCGTGCCGCCTGTGTTTCGGGCGCGGTGAAGCCCGGGTTCCACATCAGCGAGCCGTAGGCGAAGACCCAGGAGGGCCTGGCCGTGCTCACGCCTGCTTGATGTTGAGCAGCGCGCGGCGGATCTCGCGCGTGCGCGTGAACAGGTCGAACAGCTTGTCGCCCTCGCCCCAGCGGATGGCGCGCTGCAGGTAGAACAGGTCTTCCTGGAAGCGCTGCAGCACTTCGAGCACGGCCTCGCGGTTGTTCATGAAGACGTCGCGCCACATGGTGGGATCGGAGGCTGCGATGCGCGTGAAGTCGCGGAAGCCGCCGGCGGCATACTTCAGCACCTCGCTGTTGAGATGCCCGCCGAGATCGTCCGCCGTGCCGACGATGGTGTAGGCGATGAGATGTGGTAGGTGCGAGGTGATGGCGAGGATGCGGTCGTGGTTGGCGGGATCGAGCCGGTTGACCAAGCTGCCCAGCCCTTTCCAGAAGGCTTCGAGCTTGTCGACAGCATCCGGATCGCTGTCGGGCAGCGGCGTCAGGATCGTCCAGCGGCCCTCGAAGAGGTCGAGCAGGGCGGCCTCGGGGCCGGAATTCTCGGTGCCGGCCACGGGATGGGCCGGGATGAAGTGCACGCCCTCGGGAATGTGCGGCGCCATGTCGGCGATCACCGTCTGCTTCACTGAGCCGACGTCCGACACGATGCAGCCGGGCTTGAGGTTTTGCGCGATCGCCTGGGTGGCGGGGCCGCAGGCGCCGACCGGCGTGCAGATGATCACCAGGTCCGCGTCCTTGGCTGCCGCGGCGAGGTCGGTGCCGCAATGGTCGGCAAGCTTCAGCCGGTTGGCCGTGGCCGCTGTCTCGGCGCTGCGCGTCGCCGCCACGATGGATTTCGCAAGGCCGCGCTTCCTCGCTTCGAGCGCGATCGAGCCGCCGATCAGACCAATGCCGATCAGCGCGATCTTGTTGAACATGGGCTCGGTCATTTGGCGGCCACGAAGCGCGCGAGCGAGTCGCGTACTGCCTTCACTTCTGCCTCGGTGCCGATGGTGATGCGCAGGAACTCAGGCAGGCCGTATCCAGCGATCATGCGCGGGATCAGCCCGTCATTCATCATCCAGTCGTTGGCGGCCGCCGCCCGCTCCTTCGAGCCAAACCCGACCGTGAGAAAATTGCCGACGCTGGGCAGCGGCTTGAGGCCAAGCTTGGCGGTCTCGGTCGAGAGCCAGGGCAGCCAGATGTCGTTGTTGGTGCGGCTGGCGTCGGTGTGGGCAATGTCGGTCATGGCGGCGATGCCGGCGGCCTGTGCCGCGAGGTTGACGTTGAACGGCTGACGCAGCCGGCTCATCACGTCGACGATGCCGGCCGGGCCGTACATCCAGCCCAGCCGCAATCCGCCCAGCCCGTAGATCTTGGAGAAGGTGCGGGTCATCACGACGTTCTCGGCCTGGTCGACCAGCTCGACGCCAGATTCGTAGTCGTTGCGGCTGACATACTCGGCATAGGCCGCGTCGATGATCAGCAGCACGTTCTTCGGCAGGGCGGCGTGCAGGCGGCGCACGTCGTCCTTGGTGACGTAGCTCCCGGTCGGATTGTTCGGGTTGGCAAGGCAGACGATCTTGGTCTTGTCGGTGACCTTGGCCAGCAGGGCGTCGACGTCGCTGCGGTAATCCTTCTCCGGCGCGGCCACGGGCGTGGCGCCGACACCAAGCGCATTGATCGGATACATCAGGAAGCCGAACTGGCTGTAGAGCAGCTCGTCGCCCGGGCCGCAGTAAGCGCGCACCAGCAGGTTCAGGAGCTCGTCGGAGCCGGCGCCACAGACGATGCGCTTGGCGTCGAGCCCGTAGTGCCGGCCGATCGCCACGCGCAACTTCTCGGTATTGCCGTCGGGATAGCGGTGCAGCTCCGAGGCGATCTTGGCATAGGCCGCCATCGCCTTGGGGCTGGGCCCGAGCGCGCCTTCGTTGGACGACAGCTTGGCGATCGTCTCCTTGCCGTCCACCGAGTCCTTGCCGGGAACGTAGGGCGCGATTTTCATGATGCCCGGACGCGGGGTGAGCGCGGTCATGCGGTCTCCTGCAAAAAACTCGATCAGGCCGGCTTGGCGGTTGGGGAGACATACGGCAGGGCGTAGGCGCCAATGGCGGCGACACGCGCACCCTCGACTCCCAGCGCTGCCTCGGCCTGGCGCAACCGCGGATCGCCATCGGCGATCACGCCCGGCATCTCGACGAGATAGTGGTGCGCCTTGCCATCAATCTGGTCCAGCGCCGACGTGAAGGGCGGCAGGCCGGCCTTGGCCAAGGCGCTGGAAATGCGGGCGCGGCTGATGCCGGTCGAGGCCTCGATCGCCAGCAGGGCGCGGTCCTCGCCGCTCGCCTCGGGCTCGGTGCGGGCCAGCACCAGGGCGGAAATACCGCGCGCGCGGGCGTTGGGCTGCGGCAGGAAGGGCAGGCGGGCCACGACGTTGGGCAGGGTGGCCTCGCCGCTCGCCAGCAACGGCCACCACGGCATCTGGTCGGCTTCGCCCGGCGCCGGCACGATGCCGAGCGTGGCCGCGCTGGCCCGTACCGCCGCCAGCACCTGGGCCGGCGTGTCGCTGGCGATGAACGGGATCTGGCAGCCGAAATGATCGCGCGCTAGGTCCCAGTAGCCTGGCTGGTCGGCCGGCCGGCAGATGGCGATCTTGAGCCCCGGCGTCTGAATCAGGGTGAGCGCGCTCATCATTTCGCGCCACATGCGGAAGACCGCGGCGGCCGGGAAGTGGCCGCTGTGCTCGGCCAGGCGGCGGCGCATGACGACGGCCTCGCGGCCGGGTCTGAGCGCCAGACCGCCTGCGGGCTTGGTGCCGGTAATGCGCTCGACCACGGCGGCGCGGCGGCGGATCAAGCCGTGCAATTCGCCGTCGATGGCGTCGATTTCCAGCCGCAGATTGTCGAGTGCAGAAGCGTCCATGAGCCCCAAAAGATCGAATGCGCAGCGGCGATACTACGTCAGGTTGGCCTGCGTAAAGGCAAAGAAACTCATGGTGCTTGCGCCCTTCGGGCGGTCTCCGGTATACAGGCGATCCGTGGAATTTGAGCCGACCGGCTTGCGGCCACGTTAATCCTCGCTAAAAGGTCGGAGTGCTTTTCAAAAAAGCCCCCGCCCTTCCCGGTTGGGGGCTTTTTCGTTAGAGAAGGACGTGCTCGACGACCTGACCGAGGCCGAACGCAAGGCCCTCGCCCAATGCCGCCACGCGGTCCTGGGCGTCGATCGGCCGCTGCGGCTCGACTGCGGCGTCGATCTCGGGCCCTACCGCGTGGCCTACCAGACCTACGGCGAGCTCAACGCCGACAGGTCCAACGCCGTGCTGATCTGCCACGCCCTGACCGGCGACCAGTTCGTGGCTGACACCCAGCCGGTCACCGGCAAGGACGGCTGGTGGGAGAGCATGGTCGGGCCGGGCAAGGTTTTAGACCCCAAGCGCTACTTCATCATCGCCACCAATGTGCTGGGCGGCTGCATGGGTACGACGGGCCCGCTGGCGCACAATCCGGCGGACGGCCAGCCGTGGAACCTGCGCTTTCCGGTGGTGACCATCGCCGACATGGTGCGCGCCCAGGCGGCGCTCTTGGACCATCTCGGCATCCCCGACCTGTTCTGCTGCATCGGCGGCTCGATGGGCGGCATGCAGGTGCTGGAATGGGCCGCGAGCTACCCCAAACGCGTCTTCTCGGCTGTGCCGATCGCTTGTGCTGCGCGCCATTCGGCCCAAAACATCGCCTTCCACGAGGTCGGCCGCCAGGCGGTGATGGCCGATCCGGAATGGAGGGGCGGCGACTATCGCCTGCACCAGACCGCGCCGGCGCGCGGCCTTGCCGTGGCCCGCATGACCGCGCACATCACCTACCTCTCGGAGCAGGCACTGCAGAGGAGGTTCGGCCGCGCCCTGCAGGATCGCAACGCGCTGGGTTTCGGCTTCGACGCCGATTTCCAGGTCGAGAGCTACCTGCGCCACCAGGGCTCGACCTTCGTCCATCGCTTCGACGCCAACAGCTACCTCTACATCACGCGTGCCATGGATTATTTCGACCTGGCGGACGCCCATGGCGGCGTGCTGGCCAATGCCTTCAAGGGCACGGCGACGCGCTTCTGCTCGATCTCCTTCACCAGCGACTGGCTGTTTCCGACGCCCGAGAACCGCGCCATCGTCCATGCTCTGAACGCTGCCGCCGCCAACGTCTCCTTCGTCGAGGTCGAGACCGACAAGGGCCACGACGCCTTCCTGCTGGAAGAGCCCGAGATGTTCCGCACGCTCAATGGCTTTCTCAAGGGCGCCGCCTCGGTTCGCGGGTTGAAGCCATGAACGCCGCCCCCATCCGTGTCGACCTGCAGCTCATCGCCGACATGGTCGAGCCCAAGACGCGCGCACTCGACGTCGGCTGCGGCGACGGCGCGCTGCTCGATTATCTCGTGCAGTTCAAGCAGGTCGATGCCCGCGGCATGGAGTTGAGCCAGGCCGGCGTGAATGCCTGCGTCGCCAATGGCCTGTCGGTGATCCAGGGCGACGCCGACACCGACCTCGGTGATTACCCCGACGATGCCTTCGACTACGTGATCCTCGGCCAGACGCTGCAGACCACGCGCGAGCCACGCGAGGTGCTGCGCCAGATGCTGCGCGTGGGAAAACGCGCCATCGTCTCGCTGCCCAACTTCGCGCATTGGGCGGTGCGGCTGCGCCTGGTGTTCGGCGGCCGCATGCCCGAGACCTCGTCGCTGCCCCACAAGTGGTACGACACGCCCAACATCCATCTCTGCAGCATCGACGATTTTCGCGCGCTCTGCGCCGAGATGGGCGTCAAGGTCGAGCGCGCAGTGGTGCTGAACAGCAAGAGCCGGCCAATCGACATGCCGCCGCTGCTGGCCAACCTGTTCGGTGAGCAGGCGGTGTTCCTGCTGAGAAGGGCCTAAGGCACCGGCCGTTCGTAGCTCGCCTCGATGTCGTCATGCTTCAGCTTCACGAAGCCGTGGCGTTCGTAGAAGCGGTCGGCGGGGCTGCCGGTCAGGACTTCGAGGCGGACCGGCAAGCCTGAGGCGTCGGCTTCGGCCAGCAGGACCTTGAGGATAACGGTGCCGAGGCCGCTGTTGTGGTAGCGACGGTCGAGATACAACGAATCGATCTTGATCTCGCTGTCGTGGCGGCGAAAGCCGACGCAGCCGATGCGCTCGTCGCCGGCCAGGATCAGCCGCATGCCCGGCTCGTCGAAATGGCCGCGGAAAACTTCGCGGGCGCGCTCGGGCGAGTAGCGGAAGACGCGCTCGAGATGCTCGCGCATGACGTCGACCCGCAGTACCAGCAGCGGCTCGAAGTCGGCCTCGCTGACGGGACCGAAGCGCCAGGCTTCAGGCACTTGTGGCGATCCGGGCGACGCGTGGCTTGGCCAAGGTCAGCCAGTCCCTGGTGTCGAGCTCCATCGAACGGTCGAGGCGGCCGGCGTTGAAGAACAGGGTTTCGTTGGCGAGCAGGTCTTCCTCGACCACGATGGCGAGCGCTTCGTCGAACACGAACGGCGGCACCGCGCCCATAACGCAGCCGGTGATCTGCTGCGCCGTCTCTGGACTGGCGAAGCCGCATTTGCGGGCCTCGAACAGCGCAGCGACGGCTGCAAAGTCGAGCTTGCGGTTTCCCGGCAGGATGGCGAGCACATGGCGACGTCCACCGCCGCCGCCACGCACGTCGAGCACCATGGCCTTGGCGGCCTGGTCGGGGCGGTTGCCGCGGATGACGCTGATCTCCGCCGACTTGCCCTCGGCGGCGTGCTCTATCACCCGGAATTTCGCCTTGGCCTCGGTCAGCAGTGCCATGAGCCGATAGAAGACCTCACCGGCCACGGACGACCTTCTCCGACAGAAGCTTCAGCGCCTCGTCGAGCGGCGGCACCTTGCCGTCGGCCGGCGCGATATTGGCGTCGATGGTGCGGCGGTGGCTCTTTTCGATCATCTCGGTCATCAGCGGATCGACGCCGGTCTCGCGCAGGGTCTGGGCGACCAGGCCCATCTCCTCCCAGCGGCGGTGGGCGTGCACGATATGCGTCTGAACCAGCATCGCAATCGTGCCGCCGAAGGTCGTGGCGTCGACGTCGCCGAAGCAGCCCAGCACCTCCTTGAGGATGCCCTGGCGCTCGGCCGTGACCAGCGCCTCGACGCCCAGCGCCTCGAGGCCCTTCATGATCACCGAGCGCACCATCTTCACCGACGAGGCGCTGCCGGGCCTGGGGCCGAGGTGTTTTGTCTCGAAGCCGTTGGCGTTCATCCACGCCGCCATCGGTTCGGCGTCCTCGCCGGCGACCAGCATCGGCGCCTTGATGCCCTGCTTGAAGAAGCCGCCCATGACGGCGATGTCGATGTAGCGGCCGCCGCCGGTCTCGATCTCGGCGCGGTCCTCGTCCGCCATCTTGCCGGTGACGGTGCAGAGGTCGAGGTAGTGCGCGCCCTTCTTCAAGAGCGGCGCGGCGGATTTCGCGGCCGACTGCGCATGCTCGCCCTGCACCGCGCAGATCACCAGGTCGGCCTCGCGCAGCGCCTCGGTGTAGCGGCCGGCGATGGCGACATCGAGCGCACGGGCGACCTTGCCCAGCGTCGTGCCGAGGGCGTCGACGTCCAACGCCGTGTCGATGGCGATGACGCGGCGCGGGGCGTTGTCGCCCGGCTTCGAGGGCCCGCGCCAGGCGCCGTCGGCAGTGAGGCCGCGCGCGATCGCCGAGCCCGCTTCGCCAAAACCGATCAGCGCGATGACGCGCGGGGAAATAGACATGCTGATGTTCCGTTAATTCAGGAGGCGGGCGCTTCGCCGTCTTTGCCTTCGCGGGCGACGTGGGTGTCGCGCGAGCTGGCGATGCGCAGCTTGGGCCGCACGGTCGCCAGCGACGGACTGTTGCGCTCGGCGACGCCGGCATAGAGCTGCTTGCCGGACTCGATGACGCTCACGCCGGCGAAGCGGCCGAGCCAGCGCCGGCCGAAGCGCTCGACCGCCGGCGCCATGCGCAAGGCGAGCCGCGAGCGCGTCGGCGGCATGTAGAGGGCGCGCGACTGGCGCAGCGGCGCGAACATGTTGGCGCGCAGCAGGCCGGCGAGCTGGCCGGAGAAATAGGGATGGCCCTGGTAGAAGGGCGAGCGGTCGAGCTGCGACCACAGGCCGGTACGGGTCGGCGCGATGGTGATGAGGCGGCCGCCGTCGGCCATGACGCGCCAGATCTCGCGCAGCATGGGGCGGAGCTGCTCGGTACACTCGACGGCATGGAACAGCAGCACGCGGTCGACCGAGCGGTCGGCCAGCGGCAGGTCGAGCTCGTCGACCAGGGCCGCAAGGTTGCGGCCCTCACGCGGCCAGCGGATGACGCCCTGCGGGGCGGGCATGAAGGCCATGGTGCGCTGGGCCTCCTCGACGAAGGGCCGCAGCAGGGGGGCGGCATAGCCCAACCCGAGCACGGTCTCGCCGCGCACATTGGGCCAGACCTGGCGCAAATGACTGCGCAGCAGGCGGGCCGTCATCTGGCCCAGCGTGCTGGCGTAGAATTCCTCAAGGTCGAGGACGTCACTCCACATGGCCAAATCCTAGCATGAACCTTGCCGGATCGCCCACGGGCGCTTAGGTATTTCGCCATGAGCACAACACTCGAAATCGTCCGTATCCCGGTCCTGAGCGACAATTACGTGTGGCTGATCCACGAGCCGAAAAGCGGCGCCGTCGGCGTCGTCGATCCTGCCGTGGCGCCGCCGGTCCTGGCCGAGGCCCAAAAGCGCGGCTGGAAGATCACGCATATCCTGAACACCCACCACCACGGCGACCATATCGGCGGCAACCGCGAGATCGCGGCGGCGACCGGCTGCATCGTCGTCGGCCCCAAGGCCGAGCACGCCCGCATCCCCGCCATGGACGTCGAGGTCGTAGACGGCGACCGCTACAAATTCGGCGAGGCTGAGGCCGAAGTGTTCTTCGTGCCCGGCCACACCAGCGGCCACATCGCCTTCGCCTTCCGCGAGCAGCACGCGCTGTTCTGCGGCGACGCGCTGTTCGCGCTGGGCTGCGGCAAGATGTTCGAGGGAACGCCGACTCAGTTCTGGACCTCGCTGCATCGCCTGCGCGACCTGCCCGACGACATGCAGGTCTACTGCGCCCACGAATACACCCAGTCCAACGCCCGCTTTGCCATCACCGTCGAGACCGACAACAAGCAGCTGATGGCGCGCTCGGCCGCGATCAACGCCGCCCGCGCCCGCGGCGAGGCCACCGTGCCGTCGCTCTTGGGCGAGGAGAAGCAGACCAACCCGTTCCTGCGCGCCGACGTGCCGGCCGTGCAGAAGGCCGTCGGCATGCCCGGCGGCGACCCGATAGCGGTGTTCGCCGAGGTGCGGCATCGCAAGGACGTCTTCCGGTAGGGATAGAGGCCGGTGCGAGAACCTCGCAAACCGCGCAAACCAGTTTCCGGGGTTTCCGAGGTTTCAGCGGCACTCGGAGAGTATGTCCACTCGGCAAGCCGTACGGACAAATCCCAAGGAAGAGTCCTTCAGAAAATAGATTCTATAATATTTGAAGAGAAATTCTTTAGTATTTACCTAGGATTCTCTCTGTCTGTGTCTCAGTCCCTCTCCATTGAAGGAGAGACACATACACCTCGCGGAAACTCCGGAAACCTCGGAAACCTCCGGTGAGGGCAATTGTGAGGATGGACCGGTAATGCTGCTGGTTGGCGTCAACCGCTCACCCTATACGCGCCGGGTCGCGATCACGCTCAAGGCCTATGGCGTGGCCTACGAGCAGCAGGATTTGAACGGCTTCGGCAACAGGGCCGAGGTGCGGGCACGCAATCCATTGGGTCGCATTCCAGCGCTGGTGCTCGACGATGGCGAGGTGCTTTTGGACAGCGGTGCCATCATCGACCATCTCGACGAGAGCCATGGCAAGGACCGCGCGCCGACGCCTCCATCCGGTGCCGACCGACGCGCGGTGCTGAAGATCGCGGCCTTGATGATGGGTGCCTGCGACAAGGGCCTGTAGGTCGCCTACACGCGCAACCACACGCCAGCGGAGAAGCTGCACCAGCCGTGGATCGAGGACTGCCTGGCGCAGGCGGCAAACGCCCTTTTAGCCGTCGATGCCATGGTCGATCCCAAGGCGTCCTACCTGCTGCTGGGACGCCTCACCCAGGCCGACGTCACCGCCTTCGTTGCCGAGCGCTTGGCGCGAGTCGGGTTGGCCATCGACACCGAGGCACGCATGCCGCGCCTGCGGGCGCTTACGCGAAAGCTGGCAGAGGAAATGCCCTTCAGCTCGACAGAGCCCTGACCCTCGCGGAAACCTCGGAAACCACGCAAACCGGTTTCCGTAGTTTCCGCCGGCCTCTGCACAGGAGTTCTCCGATGAACCTTTTCACCTTTGCCCGCTTCCATGCTAGCGAGGGCCAGGAGGCCGAGGTCGCCGCCGCCATCCTCGAGAACGCCGGCCCGTCGCGCGCCGAGCCGGGCTGCCTTTCGCTTGCGCCCTATCGCTCGACGCGCGATCCGCGGCTGTTCTTCATCCACTCGTGCTGGGTCGACGAGGCGGCCTTCGAGAGCCATGCCGGGCTGCCGCACACCGTTCGTTTCCTCGAGCGCGTGCAGAAGGCGATCGACCATCCGCTCGACGTGTCGCGGACGGTGCCGCTGGTCTGAGCCGCGGCTCTAATGCTGAAACGGTCGCCCTTCACCCAAAACCCAGGCTCCTCCTGTTGAGGTTCCTGCTCGACTAGCGCCGCGCCAGACAGAACACCACGCCGCCCGCCATGATCGCCGCCAGCGCACCGAACAGCGGACCCTGCGCCACGTTGAGGAACAACCAGGGCGCGCTGAGGGGGCCGAGGGCCGCGCCAAAGTCGCGCCAGGTCGAGTAGCTCGCCTGTGAGGAGAGATAGCCGCCACTAACGCGCTGCATCACCATCACCGGGATCAGCGTGTTGAACAGCCCGCGCGTCACCACGATCACGATGCTGCCGATGAGGTCAGCCTGGAAGGCGATGAGGATGTAGCCGACCACCAGCACCGAGCCGGTGAGCGAGGCCACGAGCTGGGCGCCAAAGCGGTCGCCCATCCAGCCGCCGATCGGGCCGCCGGTGGCCTCGACCAGGCAGCGCAGCGACAGCACCAGCGAGGTCGCCACGATCGGCGCCACCGAGGTCACCGAGTCGCGCAGCAGGAAGGCCAGCGTCAGCAGGAACACGCCGTCGCCGCTGAAGCCCAACAGGAAGCCCCAGACCTCGAGGCGCTGTGGCCGCGGCAGGCGAAAGCCGCGATACTCGTGGGCGGGCTCGGCCGGCAGGACGGGCAGCATGATCGCGGCCAGCAGGGCGAGACTGGTGAGCGCACCGAAGATCAGGAAGACGTTGCGTGGCCCCACCGCCAGCACCAGCAGCGCGCCGCCAATGAAGGCCGCGGACTGGATGACGCCGATCATGCCGCGGCTGGCGCCGACGCGCTTGCCGGCATTGGCGCGGTCGGAGACGGCGTAGGCGAGCGAGGCGAGATTGAGGGCGGCGAAGGAGAAGCCCCACAGCATGCGCGCGGCGATCTGCAGGGCCGCACCGCCGTCGAGGCCGTAGCAGGTCGTCGAGGCTATCGAGCCGATCGCCGCCGCGATCATCAGGTTGCGCGCACCGACCCGCTCGCCGATCGCGGCGACGAAGGAGTTGGCGAACAGGCGGGTCCAGCGGTTGAGCGACAGCAGCACGCCCACCATGGCGAGGCTGATGCCCCACTCCTCGTGATAGAGCGGCAGCACGGCGTAGATCAGCGTGTCGCCCAGGAGGCCGAGGCCGATGACGGCGCCCGACAGCGCGACGGTGCCGCCGCCGATGGTCGGTGCGGGAGTCGGCGCCGGGCTTGTGGTCACTGGCCGCGCAGCACCAGCGCCTCGCGCAGCGCCGCGGCAACGATCGTCGTTCCACGGCGGGCACCGTGCAGCAGCATCGGTGCGCTCAGGAAGCCGTGCATCATGCCGCCGAACTCGACCAGGTCGGCCACGGTACCTTCCTGCTGCAGGCGCCAGGCATAGGCGCGGCCCTCGTCGCGCAGCGGGTCGTAGCCGGCGGTGACGACCAGGGCGGGCGGCAGGCCGGCCAGGCTCTTGGCGCGCAATGGCGAGGCGCGCCAGTCGGCGCGGTCGTCCTTGTTGGGCACGTAGTGGTCGAAGAACCATTCCATGGTCACGGCATTGAGCCCATAGCCGTCGTAGAAGCGGCGGTAGGACTCGGTGCGGGCGACGAAGTCGGTGACCGGATAGGCCAGTACCTGCAGGCGCAGGCGCGGGCCGCTGTTGTCGCGCGCCCAGATCGCCGCGGCGGCCGAGAGGTTGCCGCCGGCGCTGTCGCCGCCGACCGCCAGCTTGCCGGGGTCGATTCCGACCGAAGGCCCGTTGGCCGCGACCCATTTCAGGGCGGCGACGACATCGTCGAAAGCAGCCGGAAAGCGCGCCTCGGGGGCAAGGCGGTAGTCGACCGCCATCACCGCGATGCCGGCCTCGATCGCGAGCTGGGCGCAAAGCACGTCGTGGCTGTCGAGATTGCCGAACAGCCAGCCGCCACCATGGGCGAAGACCAGGGCCGGCAGCTTGTCGCCCGCAGCGACCGCTTTCGGGCGATAGAGACGGATGGCGATCGGTCCGCCAAGCCCGGAGATGGTGCGGTCGGTCACGGCGATGCCGTCGGGACGCGGGCCCTGCGAGGCCGGACGCAGCGACAGATACTGCGCGCGTGCGTCCTGGGGCGAGAGCGTGACCCAGGCCGGCCGGTTCGCCGCCGCCACCAGGTCGAGTATCCGCTGCGATTCGGGGTCGAGCGCCATTGCCAAAACTCCGTTTCCAAGAACTTCGTCACTCTAGCAGGCTGCGCCCGTGTTTCGACACGATACGAATGGTAAGGTCCGTCATGACCTTCGATCCCGACTATGGCGCGCCGGCGGCGACGCCCCGGCCCTGGTGGCGGCGCACTTTCGACCGCGTCAGAGCCTTCCGTTTCGGTGGGCGAAGCGTGCCGCTGCCCCGCAAGCCGCGCGGCGTCTTCGGCTGGGTCTGGCGGGCGGTTCTGGTCCTAGTGCTGCTCTACTATCCGGTGGGGGCGTGGATCGTCGAGGATATCGACGACGATCCGCAGTTCACCGCGTCGAACCCGGTGCCGGGCGAGAGCCGGGCGGTGGCGATCGCCGCCGCATTGGTGACGCGCGAGGTCGATGTCCACACCTGGACGCCGATGCAACCCTTCTTCATGCCGACCGGCATCCTGGACAACATGCCCAACTTCCAGCGCGGCATGGTGGCGGCGTTGGGCCGCTTCGCAACAGAGCTGATGGACCAGGTCGGCCGCACGCGCGGCTCCTCGCAGACCGACCGCGACCTCGAGCAGGCGCGCGGGTTCCTGAACGAGCAGCCCAACATCTGGATCTGGCAGCCCACGGTGTCGCTGATGCCGTCGGCGACCTCGGCGCAGAAATACCGCGCCGGCCGCGACAAGCTCTTGGCCTACAACAAGCGGCTGGCCTCGGGGCAGGCGGTGTTCGAGCGTCGCGCCGACAATCTGCAGGCGCTGATCGACCGCATCGCCAACGACATCGGCTCGGACTCCGCGGTGATCGACCGCCACATCATCGAGAAGGCCGGCGACCTATTGGACGGCCGTTGCGACGACATCTTCTATTTCAACAAGGGCCGGCTCTACGCCCTGTACCTGCTGCTGCGCGAGCTCGGCGCCGATTTCCAGAACGTGATCCGCGAGCGCGAGCTCACCAATGCCTGGAACGGCACGCTGGAGAGCTTCCGCATCGCCTCGCAACTCGATCCCTGGATCGTGTGGAACGGCTATCCCGACGCGCTGCTGTTTCCCAACCATCTCGCCGCCCAGGGCTTCTACCTGCTGCGCGCGCGCACGCAGCTGCGCGAAATCAGCAACATCCTGCAGAAGTAAGGCCGGCGCGGCGTGGAAATCTACCTACCCATCGCCGAACAATCGATGAACGTGTTCGTGCTGCTGGGCCTCGGCGCCGCGGCGGGGCTTCTGGCGGGCATGTTCGGTGTCGGCGGCGGCTTCCTCGCCACGCCCTTGCTGATCTTCGTTGGCATTCCGCCGGCCGTCGCTGTGGCCAGCCAGGCCAACCAGGTCGTGGCCAATTCGGTGTCCTCGCTGCAGGTCCAGTGGCGGCGCGGCAACGTCGATTTCCGCATGGGGTTGGTGCTGCTGCTGGGCGGCATGATCGGCTCGTCGGCCGGCGTCACGCTGTTCACCTATCTGAAACGCATCGGCCAGATCGATTTCGTCATCGCCGTGCTCTATGTCGTGCTGCTGTCGACCATCGGCGCGCTGATGCTGTTCGAGAGCCTCAGCACCTTCATCTCGCGGCGGCGCAATCCCACGGCGCCGCGCGGCAAGCTGCATACGCACTATCTGGTGCACCGCCTGCCGTGGAAGATGCGCTTCTACAAGTCGAAGCTCTACATCAGCGCCTTCCTGCCGCTCGGGCTGGGCGTGGCCATCGGCATCCTGTCGGCCATCCTGGGCGTCGGCGGCGGCTTCGTGCTGGTGCCGGCGATGATCTATCTGCTGGGCATGCCGACCTCCGTCGTGATCGGTACGTCGAACTTCCAGATCCTGTTCGTGGCGGCCAATGTCACCTTCCTGCAGGCCGCAACCAACGGCACGGTCGACATCGTGCTGGCGTTGCTCCTTATCCTGGGCGGCGTCGTCGGCGCGCCGATCGGCTCGCGGATCGCGGCCAAGCTGCCGAGCGTCGTGCTGCGCGGCCTGATGTCGGTACTGGTGTTGGCGGTCGCCGGCCAGCTTCTGGTCGAATTGCTGAAGACGCCGAGCTCGTTCTACTCGCTGGGTCTGCGGGAGGCGCCGCCATGAGGCGCCTGCTGCTGGCATTGGCACTTCTGGCTGGCCTTTGCGGTGCCGCTTCCGGGCAAGTGCCGCGCGTCGATCCGTTTGGGCCCCTGGGGCCGACTTTCGGCAATCCCAATCTCGGCGGCCCGCCCCTGGGAAGTCCGAACGCGGGTCCTTCCGCCGACCCCGGCGCGCCGCCCTCGGTGCCAGTTGAAACGGCGCCGCCCGATTTGGTCGTCGACCTGTCGCAGGCGCGGGTGTCGATCACCTCGGCCTTCCAGGGCGAGAATATCCTGCTGTTCGGCATGTTCGACGCCCCGGGCGACATCGTCGTGGTGGTCCAGGGCCCGCCCGCCCGCGAGACCGTCCTGCGCAAGGAGCGCGTGGTGGGGCTGTGGCTCAATACCGGCCGGCAGGGCTTCGACAACGTGCCGGCCTACTACGCCATCGCCGCCAGCCAGGCGCTGCCCCGGCTGCTGGCGCGGAGCGCTGGCGGTGAGATCCTGTCGCTCGAGGACCGGCTGGCGCTCCTCAAGGCGGTCGGTGACCGCTCGCCGGAGGAACTCGCCCGCTTCCGCGGCGGCCTGATCGAGGTCAAGCGGCGCGACGGGCTTTACCCGGCGGTCATCGGACAGGTCACCATCCAGGCCAACCGGCTGTTCCGCGTCGACCTGCCGTTCCCGTCCAAGCTGCCGGAGGGGATCTACGACGTCCGGGCCTATCTGTTGCGCGACGGCAAGATCGTGGCCGCCGTGTCGCGGCCGCTGCCGGTCGGCAAGGTCGGCTTCAATGCCCAGCTGGCCGGCTGGGCCGACAACGACGGCGCGCTTTACGGCCTCGGTGCCGTCTTCATGGCGCTGTTCGTCGGCTGGCTGGGCGGCACCGTTATGAGGCGGCTATGAGGCCTGAGGAGCTTGGGAGTTTCGGGAGGAGCAGATGAGCGGCGAAGCCGAACGCAAGGACCAGCGGGTTTTCCTGGTCGTGATCGACGAGAGCCCCGAGTTGCGCAATGCCCTGCGCTATGCCGCCCGCCGGGCCAAGCGCACGGGCGGCCGGGTGGCCATGCTCTACGTCATGGAGCCGCCGGAAGGCCAGCAATGGGGGGCGGTCGTCGACCTGATGCGCCAGGAAGCCCGCCAGCAGGCCGAGGAAGTGATCGCCCGCCACGTCGATGCCGCAGTGGCCATGACCGGTCAGCCGCCGGCCATCCATATCCGCGAGGGCACCAGCCGCGAGGAGCTGCTGAAACTGATCAACGAGGACAAGTCGATCTCGGTCCTGGTGCTCGGCGGGGCCTCCGGTACGGCCGGACCGGGGCCGTTGGTCACCGCTCTGGTCGGCAAGTTCGCGGGCCAGCTTCGCATCCCGATGACCATCGTCCCGGGCGCCCTCAACGAGGCTGAAATCGATGCAATTTCATGATTGATGCAAATTGATTTCGCGACGATATGGCGTGATCGACTTCAAAAGATCACTTTGCGGTCCGATATAAGATTTTTCTTCGGTAAGAGAAATAGCCTCAATTATCTGTTTTTGAACATAAATAATTATCGTTTCCATAACTCATATTCACAGAGGGCCAATATTTGTCTTGATCGGTTTGGCTGCTGTACCTACGTCCGGGGCTACCAAAGGGGGCGGCGACGTCCTGTCCCCCGCCTAAGCCGACGCCAAGCGGTAGTTCCCGCGCGGCGGTTCGATTGAGGAGATCAGGTTTGTTCATCCAGACCGAGCAGACGCCCAATCCGTCGACCCTGAAGTTCCTTCCTGGCCGCGTGGTTATGGAGAAGGGGACGCTGGATTTCGCGGGCCTCGATTTTGCCGCCTCGTCGCCCCTGGCCAAGCGCCTGTTCGCGATCGAGGGAGTTGAGCGCGTGTTCTTCGGCAACGACTTCGTGACCGTCACGAAGGCGGCCGAGCGCGACTGGCAGGTCATGAAGCCCTCGATCCTGGGCGGCATCATGGAGCATTACACCTCCGGCGAGCCTGTCGTGGCGGCCGGCGAGACGGCGCCTGTTGGGGAGGCCGTCGAGGACGACGAAGTGGTCGCCCAGATCAAGGAACTGCTCGATACCCGCATCCGTCCGGCGGTGGCCCAGGATGGCGGCGATATCGTCTTCCAGGATTTCCGTGACGGCGTGGTCTACCTGCACATGCAGGGGTCCTGCTCGGGCTGCCCGAGTTCGACCGCCACGCTCAAGATGGGAATTGAAAATCTTCTGAAGCACTACGTGCCGGAAGTTATCGAAGTCCAGGCCGTCCAGTAAAACCTGGGATAGGCCGCGTACGGCTCAAGCGTACCGCGTCACGGTCCTCCCCGGGCCGCGGCCTGCAAGCCGTTCGTTCGAGCCAACGAGAGAATGAAATGCCTATATCGTTTCGGCCTGCGCTCTATCGCGGGCGGCAATACGCTTTTCCCGCCATTTGGGTGGCGGTCCTGGCAACAGGCATCGGTCTACGCGAGCCGCTTCCTTCCATCGATCTTGGCTCCTACATCTCGTTCATCCAGATCGGCGAGCGCCCGGTGGCGCTGGCCACGCCGCCGGCCTTCCTGGCGATGGCAGCCGATCCCTCGACCCTCAGTTTCGTCAGCCATGAACTCGACGGCGCCGACGAAGTCGCCCGCCGCGGCAGCCGCGATTTCTTCGGCGGCCACGGCCGCTTCGCCGCTCCCGGCAATGCGCTGCGCCGCCAGATCCAGGTGACGGCGATCAACCCGCGCACCTCCGACGAGCTGGCCGCCGCCTTCCGCAACGTCTCCTACACGCTGACCGACGTCCGCCAGGGCGAGGCGGTGCCGCCGCTGCGCGTCGAGCGCGTGCCGGCCGACCTCGTCAACAAGGACGGCAACGAGCGCCGCACGCTGTTCATCACCGCGCTCCTGCCGGTGATCCTCGAGGCCAACGAGCGCGTGCTGGCCGAGCGCGAGCAGCTCCTCTACCTGCGCGACGCGATGGCCGGCGACCCTGCCATGATCCTGCCCTACGAGCGCATCTGGCTCGAGCAGCTGGCCGAGCGCTACGAGACCACGCTCGGCAATCTCGACGAGCTGGTGCGCCGCGTCGACATCGTGCCGCCGTCGATGGCGATCGCCCAGAGCGGCGTCGAATCGGGTTGGGGTACCTCGTTCGCCGCCCGCACCGGTAACGCGCTGTTCGGCCAGATCCAGTCAAGCGGCCGTCACGCCGTCGCGGTGTCGTGGCAGCCCGGCCCGGCGATGCCGCAGCCCTTTTCCACCATCGGCGACTCGGCCTTCGCCTATGTCATGAACCTCAACACGCATGCCGCCTACGCCGCCTTCCGCAGCGAGCGCCGGGCGATGCGCGATCGCGAGGAATGGCCCGACGGCTACCGGCTGATCGGCCAGCTCCTGCGCTACTCCGAACTCGGCCAGGAATATGTCCGCTTCATCCGTCAGGTGATGCGCGAGAACGAGCTGGCCGATTTCGACCGGGCGCGTCTGGCGAATCTGTAAACTACATCATCGGCCCTACATCATAGGTCGGGGCAGATCGGCGTTCGCGACGAGCGGATATTGCCGCGCGTCGAACAGCTGGTAGTGCCACCATTCGTTGCGATAGAAATCCCAGCCGGCCGCCGTCATCAGGTCCATCAGCAGCAGCCGGTTGCGCTGCGCCTCGGGCGAGACATCGGTACGGCCGTGATGGGAGAGCGGCGTGAAGGCATCGAACGCGGTGCCCATGTCGAGCTCGCGGCCGGCCACGTCGAGCAGTGTGAGATCGACCGCGACGCCGCGCGAGTGCGGCGAGCCGCGCCGCGGATCGGCCAAAAATTCCGGATCGGGATTGGCGTTCCACAGCTTCCATTGCGCCTCGACGGGGCGCAGGGCGTCGAAGATGCGCAGGCGCAGGCCGAGCGGCCGGGAGAGTGCGATCGCAGCCAAAAGCTTCTCCGCCGCCGCGCGGTGCAGCCAGCATTCGGCATTCCGGTAGACCGGCTGCCCCGTTAGATTGGCGTCGGTCGCATAGGCCAGTGTCACATCGACATCGAAGTCGGGCGGCGCGATGGGAACCAGATCGAGCTTCATGACGCCACAATGCCGAGCCCTTCCGCGTTGCGCCAGATGAGCCTCATCACATGAATTTGGCTCTCGCCTTCGACTGCGCCGTGACGGGTCTCAGCGTTGCCCTCGTCCGGGATGAGGCGTGTCTTGCGCAGGCCATCGCGCCTGGCCGCGACCAGGCCGCGCGCCTGTTCCCGACCATCGAATCAGTGCTGGCCGAGGCGGGCGTCGAGCGCGGCGCCATCGAGCTTGTCGCGGTCACGGTGGGTCCCGGCAGTTTCACCGGCGTGCGCGTGGGCCTTTCGGCGGCACGCGGGCTGGCGCTGGCGCTGGCGGTGCCGTTGGCTGGCCTCGTCACCACATCGGTCCTGCTACGGCAGGCCAGGAACGACACGGGCCGCCTCGCCGTGTCGGCGATCGACAGCCGCCTGGGCGACTGGTTTTGCGCAATTTCCGGAGCTGACGAGGCGCCCTTTCTTGCCTCGGCCGAGGCCTTGGCGGCCCGTCTGAAAGGCCAACCGACCCTATTGGTCGGCCCTGACGCCGAGGCGCTGGGCAACGCCTTGCGCAGCCACGGTCTCGATGTCGCCGCGCAACGGGAACTGCCGGATGCCGCGGCGATCGCGCGCCTGGCATTGGCCGCGGGCGTCGAGGCGTGGCGGCAGCGCAACGCGGCGGAAGGCATGCCGCGGCCGCTCTACCTGCGTGGCGTCAGCGTCACCTCGCCCGACGGCGCGCGCCGCACGGTCGAGTAGTGACCGGCCGCCTCTCGCTGCAGCCGCTGGGCGCGCTCGATCTCGACCGAGCCGCGGCGATCCATGGCGAGGCCTTTGCCGCGCTGGGCGAGCGCGCCTGGACGCGCCAGGATTTCGCCGGACTTCTCGCCTCGCCGGGTGTCGGCGGCTGCCTGCTGGTCGAGGACGATGGCGATGTCGGACTCGTCCTGTGCCGGGTCGTTGCCGAGGAGGCCGAGCTCCTCACGATAGCGGTTCGCGCCACGCACCGCCGGGCTGGCGCCGGCCGTCGCTTGCTGGAGGCCGCGATCGAGCGGGTGAAAAGCGCCGGCGCGCGCGCGCTATTTCTCGAAGTCGGCGCCGACAATCCGCCGGCGCTCGCGCTTTACGAGAAAGCGGGATTTCGACCCGTTGGCGGACGTGCCGCCTATTATCAGCGCGGCGCCTTGCCGGCGGCCGACGCCATCGTCATGAGACTTAATCTCAGCTAGGCCCGCCGGATTGTCACGGTATGGACATCGCCGTCGACTACGATGCCAAGAATAGTGTGGCCTTCGTCGCGGGCGGCGCGCGGCACGTTGCGCAACGGCTCGTCGCCTTTCAGGCGCACTGCCAGAACCTCGCCCGGTTTCATGCGCTCGAGCTGGAGCTTAGTGCGCACGAAGGTCATCGGGCAGACCTCGCCGGTGATGTCGATGCGGTGGTCTGGACTGTGATCTGGCATGCGCCAACTATACCGCAGCGGTGGCCCGGTGTAGGCTGGATCGGCATGCCCGACCAAAAATCCAAGCTCGAAGCCTTGTGCGCCGAACGCGGCCTGAAGATGACCGAACAGCGCCGCGTCATCGCCCGTGTTCTATCGGACGCCCACGACCATCCCGACGTCGAACAGGTGCACAAGCGCGCCACGGCGATCGACCCCAATATCTCGATAGCGACCGTCTATCGCACCGTGCGTCTGTTCGAGGAGGCGGGCATTCTCGCCAAGCACGATTTCGGCGATGGCCGCGCACGCTATGAGGAAACCCCCGACGAGCACCATGACCACCTGATCGACATCCAGTCGGGCAAGGTGATCGAGTTCCACAACGATGAAATCGAGGAACTGCAGCGCCGGATTGCCGAGAAGCTGGGGTTCCGCCTGGCCGGCCACCGGCTGGAGCTTTATGGCGTTCCCCTCGGTGCAAAAACCGACCGCCAGAAGTAACCGAATTATAGCTGGACTGTCCGTCCGGCGGCCGGATAATAGGCCCATGATCGCGGCATCTTGCGGATGACATATGCGCATCGACCGCGCTGACAGCGAAGCGGAGCTTCTTGGCCCCCCGATCTCCAACGCGGAGATCGTCAAGGTCGTGGCGGGCGATTTCGAGGTCCGGCTGGCCCAGACGGCCGCGGAAATCGACGCCGCCCAGGCGCTGCGCTATCGCGTCTTCTACGAGGAGATGACGGCCCAGCCGACGCCCGAGATGGCGGCAACGCGGCGCGACTTCGATTCCTTCGACGAGGTTTGCGACCACCTGCTGGTGATCGACCGCCGCCGCGGCGAGGGCCCCGAGGGCATCGTCGGCACCTACCGCCTGATCCGCCGCTCGGCCGCCGCCCGGCACGGCAGCTTCTACTCGGCCAGCGAGTACGACATCGGCCCGATGATCGACTATCCCGGCGAGGTCCTCGAGCTCGGCCGCTCCTGCATCGAGAAGGACGCGCGCAACACCGCGACCATGCAGATGCTGTGGCGCGGCATCGCGCTCTACGCCTTCCACTACAACATCCAGGTGATGTTCGGCTGCGCCAGCCTGCAGGGCACCGATCCCAGCCAGCTCGCGCTGCCGCTCAGCTACCTCTATCACCACCATCTGGCGCCGCCGGAGATCCGCGTGCGCGCGCTGGCCGAGCGCTACGTCAAGATGGACATGCTGGTGCGCGACTCCTACGACCCTCGCCGCGCCATGGCCCGCGTGCCCCCACTGATCAAGGGCTACCTGCGGCTCGGCGGCTTTGTCGGCGACGGCGCGGTGATCGACTCGCAATTCGGCACGACCGACGTCTTCATCATCGTCAAGACCGAGCTGGTGACGGAAAAATATATCCGCCACTACGAACGCGGCACGCGCTGACCACCGCCGATACGTCGCCACCGAAAGACATGTGGATCGGCTCTCCGCTGCGTGGCGCCTTTCGCCTGCTGACCTATTTCCTGCTGACGGTCGTGCTGCTGCCGTTCCATCTGCTGGCGCTGGCGCTCAACATCGTGCCGGTCTACCGCTGGCTGCCGGTCTATTACCATCGCCTAGTCTGCGTGATCCTCGGCATCCGCGTGCGCGTGCACGGCAGGCAGTCGACCGTGACGCCGACGCTGTTCGTCTGCAACCACGTCTCCTATCTCGACATCGAGGTGCTGGGCGCCATGGTGCCGGGCAGCTTCGTGGCCAAGGCCGAGGTCGCGGGCTGGCCGTTCTTCGGCTGGCTGGCCAAGGCGCAGCGCACGATCTTCGTCGACCGCCGCTCGAGCAAGACCAGCACCAGCCGCGACGAGATGCTGGCGCGCCTCGATACCGGCGACAATCTGATGCTGTTCCCCGAGGGCACCAGCAGTGACGGCACGCGCGTGCTGCCCTTCCGCACCGCCCTGTTTGGCGTGGCCCAGCTGCGCCGCGACGGCAAGCCGATCGTCGTGCAGCCCGTCGCCATCGCCTATACGCGGCTCGACGGCATACCGCTCGGCCGTTACTGGCGGCCGCTGTTCGCCTGGTTCGGCGATCTCGATCTGGTGCCGCACCTCTGGCAGATGGTCTGCCTCGGTGAGACCGAGGCGGTGGTGACCTACTTCAGCCCGGTTGACATCGACCAGCTCGGCGACCGCAAGAAACTCGCGGAATACTGCTTCCGCCAGGTCTCGCTCGGCGTCCAGGCGGCCAATGCCGGCCGCTTCGAACTCTTGCCGCCCGTCACCAAAGCAGCGTAGAAGCCGGCCGTGACCACGGGGCCTAAAAAGCGCGTCTTCATCCGCACCTACGGGTGCCAAATGAACGTCTACGATTCCGACCGCATGGCCGATGTCCTGCGGCCGCTGGGCTATGCCCTGGCGGCGACGCTCGACGATGCCGACCTGGTGGTGCTGAACACCTGCCACATCCGAGAACGCGCCTCCGAGAAGGTTTATTCCGAGCTGGGCCGCCTGCGCGATTCGAAGCTTTTGCGCCGTGCCGAGGGCCGCGACCTCACCATCGCCGTGGCCGGTTGCGTGGCCCAAGCCGAGAGCGCGGAGATCCTGCGCCGCCAGCCCGCCGTCGACATCGTGGTCGGTCCGCAGGCCTACCATCGCCTGCCCGAGCTTTTGGCGCAGGTCGCGCGCAAGTCCGACGAGCGCCGCGACGGCGGACGCCGCCGTGCCGGTGCCGGCGTGCTCGACACGGAATTCCCCGCCGAGAGCAAGTTCGACCATCTGCCGGCGCCGCTCGGCATCCGCGCCGGCTCGGCCTTCCTCTCGATCCAGGAAGGCTGCGACAAGTTCTGCACCTTCTGTGTCGTGCCCTATACGCGCGGAGCGGAGTATTCGCGGCCGGTCGCTTCGGTGCTCGCCGAGGCCCGCCAGCTTGTCGCCGCCGGCGCGATCGAAATCACGCTGCTCGGCCAGAACGTCAACGCCTATCATGGCGAAGCCGCTGATGGCTCAACGTGGTCGCTGGCGCGTCTCATCCGCGAGATCGCCCACCTCGATGGCCTCGTGCGCCTGCGCTACATGACCTCCCATCCGCGCGACATGGACGACGAGCTGATCGCGGTGCACGGCGAGGTACCGATCCTCATGCCATACCTGCATCTGCCGGTGCAGTCGGGCTCCAATCGCATCCTCGAGGCGATGAACCGCGGTCACGGCCGCGATCTTTTTCTTCACCTCGTCGATCGCTTGCGAAACGTCCGGCCCGATCTCGCGTTATCGTCGGACTTCATCGTTGGCTTTCCGGGTGAGAGCGATGCCGATTTCGACGACACGATGCGGCTGATCGACCAGACCGGCTTTGCCGCGGCCTACACCTTCAAGTACAGCCGCCGTCCTGGAACGCCCGGCGCCGCGCTGCCCGATCAGGTGCCGGAGAACGTCAAGGTGGCACGTCTCGCCGCGCTGCAGGCGCTGCTCGGCCGGCAGGCCCAGGAGTTCAATGCCTCCAAGGTCGGCACGATGGTGCCGGTGCTGTTCGCCGAAGCCGGGCGCAAGCCCGGCCAGCTCATCGGCAAGACACCGTGGCTGCAGTCGGTCTATGCCGAGGGCAATCCGCGGCTGATCGGCCATGTCGTCGACGTCGGCTTGAACGCGGCCTATGCCAACAGCCTCTCCGGTAACATCGTCACGCGTGTGCTCGAGGCCGCCGAGTGAGCGTCACCATCCGGATGTCGTTCGACAACAACGCGCTCATCGCGCAGCTCTACGGCAACCACGACCGCCATCTCGTGCGCATCGAGCAGCTGGTCAGCGTCAAGCTGAACGCGCGCGGCAACCAGCTCGATATCGTGGGCAGCGTCGACGATGCCCCGGTGGCGCAAAAGGCCCTGACCGGCCTCTACGAGCGGCTGAAGCGCGGCCTGTCGATCGAGATGGCCGATGTCGACGCCGCCGTTCGCTTTGCCCGCAACGGTGCCGAGACCACCGACGAGGAGAGCATCCGCACGCGCCGGCGCACGGTGCAGGCGCGTTCGCCCGGCCAGCGCGGCTATCTCGCGGCCCTGCGCGAACGCGACATGGTCTTCGCTCTTGGTCCCGCCGGCAGCGGCAAGACCTACCTCGCGGTCGCCATGGGCGTGTCGCTGCTGATCGCCGGCAAGGTCGAGCGCATCGTGCTGTCGCGGCCGGCCGTCGAGGCCGGCGAGCGCCTGGGTTTTTTGCCCGGCGACATGAAGGAAAAGATCGATCCTTATCTGCGCCCGCTCTACGACGCGCTGCACGACATGCTGCCGGCCGAGCAGATCGCCAACCGCATGGAATCTGGCGAGATCGAGATCGCGCCTCTGGCCTTCATGCGCGGCCGCACGCTGGCCCATTGCTTCGTCATCCTCGACGAGGCGCAGAACACCACGCCGATGCAGATGCGCATGTTCCTGACGCGGCTGGGCGAGGGCTCGCGCATGGTGATCACCGGCGATCCCAGCCAGACCGACCTGCCGGGCGGCCAGAAATCCGGCCTCAACGACGCCGTCGAGACGCTGGAAGGCATCGACGGCATGCGCTTCGTACGGCTGACGTCGAAAGACGTCGTGCGCCACGACCTCGTCACCCGCATCGTCGACGCCTATGACGCGCGCGACAAGAAGCTCAAAGGCTAAGCCGCGCCCGGCGCGCTGCGCCGTCGTCGTGCTTGACGCGGGTTGGACCAAGGCGTTGCCTGGAGTCGAGCGCCTGGTACGCTGCGCCGCCCGCGCCGTGATCAAGGGCCACAAGTCCCTCACCATTGCCTTGGCCGACGACAGGCGCATGCGCGCGTTGAACGGGCGCGACCGCAAACAGGACAAAGCCACCAACGTGCTGTCCTATCCCTCGGGCGAGCGCGGGTTCCTGGGCGATGTCGTGCTGGCGCGCCAGACCGTGTGGCGCGAGGCGCGCGCGCAGAAGAAATCACCCGCCGATCACATCACCCATCTCGTGGTGCATGGCACGCTGCACCTGCTGGGCCATGACCACGAAACCGGCGACGCCGATGCTGAGCGCATGGAAGCGCTGGAACGGCGTATTCTTTCGCGACTCGGAATCGCCGATCCCTACGCGACGCGGTAACGGCGCACCCGAATCTGCGCTAGTGTCTGGCGACCTGGGGAGGGAACATCGTGCGCATCGGTCGTCGAACGATTCTGGCGCAGGCGGGCGCTGTGGGATTGGCGTCGCTGTCGCCGGGCCGCCTGGCCCTGGCCGACGAAGCCTGGCCCGCTCGTCCGATCCGCCTGGTCATTCCCTATGCGCCGGGCGGCGCCCTCGATGTCTTGGCCCGCATCATGGCCAGCAAGATGAGCGAGCAGCTCGGCCAGCAGGTCGTGGTCGATAACAAGCCCGGCGCCAGCGGCAATATCGGCAGCGCCCCGGTCGCCCAGGCGGCGCCCGATGGTTACACGCTGCTGTGTAGCGCCGCCGGCAATTTCTCGATCAACCAGTTCCTCTATTCGAACATGCCCTACGTGCCCGAGCGCGACCTCACCGGCGTGTTTGTGATGGGCCCGCCATCAGCGCCATCAGCACATCGCCGCTGCCGCGATAGACGACGTGTTCGGCGCTGAAGCCGGTGCGTTTCTTGATGGTCTCGAAGCCGAGCTGGCCGATGGTGCCGAGGCCGGCCGAGCCGTAGTTCATGCGGCTGGGATTGGCCTTGGCGTAGGCCACGAGTTCGCTCAGCGTGGTGACCGGCAGATCCTTGTTCACCACCACGACATGCGAGGTGCGGCCAGGTACAGGCGGCGATGGACGTTCTGCCGGTCTATCTGCAGCGCATCCGCGATGGTTCCGTGCGCGCACTGGCGGTCGGCACGGCGGAACGGTCTTCCCTGCTGCCAGACGTGCCGACGATCTCCGAAGCGGGCTTGCCGGGTTTTTCGGTCTTCACCTGGTGGGCAGTCGGCGCTCCGGCGGCGACACTGCTGGCGATCGTCGCCAGGATCAACGAGGCCGGTGTGCGGGCGCTCGCGGCACCCGACCTCAAGGAGAAGTTCCTCGCCCAGGGCAGCGACCCGGTCGGCGGTTCGCCCCAGGAGACCAGCCGCTTTATCGCGGCGGAAACCGTGAAGTGGCGCGATTTCGTCGCCCAGACGGGAATCAAGCTGGAGTAGGCGCATGTCCCTGCAGCTGAAACCCAGGACGGCCGAATTCGCCGCCGAGGCGGCCGGCGTCGATCTCTGCATGCCTCTCGAGACGGGCATGGCGGCCGCCATCGAGGCGGCCATGGACCGCTATGGCATTCTGGTCTTTCCCGGCCAGCTTCTTTCCGACGATCAGCAAGTGGCCTTCGCCCGCAATTTCGGCGATCTTGAGCCCGATCCGACCCAGGTCGCTCTCGATCAGAGGCGCCTTTCCCATCGCGACCTGACCGACATTTCCAATCTCGATGTCGGCGGCCGCATCATGGCGGTCGACAACCGCCGGCGGCTGGCCAATCTCGGCAACCGGCTGTGGCACAGCGACAGCAGCTTCAAGCGCACGCCGGCCAAGTACTCATTCCTGCACGGGCGCGTGGTCGTGCAGGACGGCGGCGAAACCGAATTTGCCGACATGCGCGCGGCGTGGGACGCCCTGCCGGAGAAAACCAGGGCCAAGCTGCGCGACCTCGTCTGCGAGCATAGCCTGCTGTTCTCGCGCAGCCAGCTCGGCTTCGGCGATTTCACCGACGCCGAGCGCGTCAAGCACGCGCCGGTGCGGCAGCGCCTGGTCCGCCGCCATGCCGGCTCGGGGCGGATGGTGCTCTACCTCTCCTCGCATATCGGCGGGATCGTCGGCTGGCCTACACCGGAGGCGCTGGCGCTGATCCGCGATCTCATCGAGCAAGCGACACAGCGCGAGTTCGTCTACCGCCACACCTGGCGGCAGCACGATCTGATCATCTGGGACAACCGCTGCACCATGCACCGCGTCCGGGCATTCGAGGATCGCGAGCTGCCACGCGACATGCGACGCGTCACGCTGCAGGACAGCGCCCCCACGCTCGATCAACCCGTTTAGACTCTAAAGCATCTCCAGTGACTGCCTGCCCTTGGGCGGCGGAAACGCCTTGTCTAGTTCAGCCAGCGGTTCCTTGGAGAGCCTGACGTCGATGGCGCCGAAATTCTCCTTCACGCGCTCGCGGCTCATCGATTTCGGGATCGTCACGACGCCGGGTTGGGCCAGCACCCAGGCGAGTGCCAGTTGCGCCGGCGTGCAGCCGACGCCATCGGCGATCTTCTTCAAGGCCGGCTTGTTCAACAGCCGGCCCTGGTCGAGCGGCGAGTAGGCCATGCAGGGAATGCCGTGCTCGCGCATCCACGGCAGCAGATCGTACTCGGGCCCGCGCCGCGAGAGGCAATAGAGGATCTGGTTGGAGCCGTTCGGGCCCTTGTCGAGTTTGGCGGCGTCTTCCATGTCGTCGCGGTCGAAGTTGCTGACGCCGAAGTCGCGGATCTTTCCCGCCGCGCGCAGGCGGTGGAACGCCTCGAAAGTTTCCTCGATGCGTGCGCTGCCGCGCCAATGCAGCAGGTAGAGATCGAGCCGGTCGGTCCTGAGGCGCTTGAGGCTGCGCTCGCAGGCCGCGATCGCGCCGGCGCGCGTGGCGTTGTGCGGATAGACCTTGCTCACGAGGTAGAGGCTGTCGCGACGGCCGACCATGGCCTCGCCCACGATCTCCTCGGCCGTGCCGTCGCCGTACATTTCGGCGGTGTCGACCATCGGATAGCCCAGCTCGATGCCGTATTTGATCGCATCGAGCTCCTGGGCGCGGATGCGCGGGCTTTCGCCCATCCGCCAGGTGCCGAGGCCGAGGACCGGCATGGCGGCGCCGGAAGGCAATTTGCAGGAACGCATCATGAACTCCGGCGATTGCAACGCAGGGCCGATAGCCTATCTTAAGGGCCATGCCGGATTCCACAGCGCACAGCACGCGTCCGGGCCAAAAGGGCCCGGCGGCGGTAGACGAGCGCTCCCTGACGCCCGCGCCGGCGGTACCGCCTGCCGAGACGCCCGCCCCCTCCAACGGCGGTTTGCTGCGGGCGATCCTGCGGCGGCTGAAGCGCCGCGACAAGAACGAGGCGGTCCGCGAAGCCATCGAGGAACTGATCGAGGAGACGCCGGAGAGCGACACCCCGATCAGCGACGACCAGCGCGTGCTCTTGGCCAACATCCTGAAGCTGCGCGACCAGAACGTCGCCGACGTCATGGTGCCGCGCGTCGACATCGTCGCCATCGCCGCCAACACGCCGCTCGACGAGGTCGTGCGCATCATCCAGGCCGAGGCGCATTCGCGCTATCCGGTCTATCGCGACTCGCTCGACGACGTCATCGGCATGATCCACATCAAGGACGTGCTGGCCTATTGGGGCACCTCGAAGAAATTCAACCTGCGCGACATTCTGCGCCGCGTCGTGTTCGTGGCGCCGACCTTGCCGGTGCTCGACATGCTGCTCGACATGCGCCGCTCGCGCACCCACATGGCGCTGGTGGTCGACGAGTTCGGCGGCACCGACGGGCTCCTGACCATCGAGGATTTGGTCGAGGAGATCGTGGGCGAGATCGAGGACGAGCACGACGTGGCCCAGGCGCCGGCATTGGCGCGGCGCAACGACGGCACGCTCGACGTCAACGGCCGCACCACCATCGAGATGCTCGAGAAGGAAATCGGCCAAATTCTTTCCGAGGACGAACGCCAGGAGATCGACACGATCGGTGGGCTGATCTTCTCGCTGCTCGGCCGCATACCCGAGCGCGGCGAGGTCGTGCGCCATCCCTCCGGCGTCGAGTTCGAGATTCTGGACGTCGATCCGCGGCGCATCCGCCGCCTGCGCGTGCGCCCGCCCATGACGGCGACCTCGACGCCGCCTGCCGCACCGGCCAAATAGTCGCGCGATGAAACTGGACGGCTGGCGTGCGTACGGCGCCGCGTTCCTCGCAGGTGCCGCCGCCGCCCTCGCCATGCCGCCGTGGTACTGGCTGCCATTCGCGGTGATCGGTCTCGCCGTCTATGTCTGGCTCTGGCAGTCCGCCATCAGCCCGCGCGCGGCATTGCTGCGCGGTTGGGCGTGGGGGCTCGGGCATTTTGCCGTCGGCTCCTACTGGATCGTCGAAGCCTTCTTCGTGCCGCCGGCCGACTACAAATTGCTCGGGCCGCCGATCGTGTTTGGCCTGGCAGCCGTTCTCGGGTTCTTTCCCGGGATGGCTGCCGGCGCGACGCGTTGGGCCGCGTTGCGCTGGCCGTTCCTCGCCGACCGCTATCGCAGTCTCGTCCTGCTGGCGATCGCCTGGACTGTCGCAGAATGGCTGCGCGGCCATGTCTTCACCGGTTATCCGTGGAATCCCCTGGCGCATGTCTGGGCCTTCGCCTCGCCGCTGCTGCAGGGCGCCGCCCTGTTCGGCGTCTATGGGCTCGGCACCTTCACCTTCCTGATCCTGGTGGCGCCGCTGGCGCGCTGGCGCGGCGCGGCCGCGGCGCTGTTCGTGGTGGTGCTGGCGGGCGTCGCCGGCCTGATGACCATGGAACCGGCGCCGGACAAGGACGGGCCGTGGGTGCGCATCGTCCAGCCGAACATCGCGCAGGGCGAGAAGTGGCGGCGCGATTTGCGCATGGTGCATTTCGCCAAGCTGGTCGACATGAGCCGCCGCGCCGGCTTCGAGCGGCTGAAGCTCGTGGTGTGGCCGGAGACCGCCGCACCTTTCGTCATCGAGCCTGACTCGGCGGGCCTGCCGATCATGGCACGGGCGGCGCCGGAAGGCGGTTATCTGCTGACCGGTGCGGCGCGCGCCAACCAGCGTATCGACGACGGCGTGTGGAACTCGCTGCTGGCGGTCGACCAGAAGGGCGCCGTGGTGGCGCACTACGACAAGGTTCATCTCGTGCCGCTCGGCGAGTACATCCCCTTCCACAAGCAGCTCGCGCCGGTGTCCGGCATGATCGGCCGCGGCTCGTTCGAGGTCGGCGAGTCCTTCCTCACGCTCAGCCTTCCCGGCGTGCCGGCCTTCTCGCCGATCATCTGCTACGAGGTGATTTTTCCGGCGGCCGTTACCGGCCCCTCCGGTGACTCGGGCAAGCGGCCGCAGTGGTTGCTCAACGTCACCAACGACGCCTGGTTCGGCGTATCGAGCGGACCCTATCAACATCTGACGAGCGCGCGGCTGCGCACCATCGAGGAGGGATTGCCGATGATCCGCGCGGCCAATACCGGGATCTCGGCCGTGATCGACGCCTACGGCAACGTTCTGGCATCACTCGACATGCAACGCGAAGGCATCATCGACCATGTCCTGCCGGCGGCGCGAGCGGCCACGCCCTACGCCCGCTGGGGCGACGCAACCCTCCTTGCCGTTCTTGCAGGCCTGGGTTTTGTCATCGTCTGGCTGCCGCGGAAGAGGGGCCGCGGCGGCGGATGAATCCCTCGCTGAATCAATGGTTGAGTTGAGCTTGCAATAAATCCATAGGAAGTTTACCCCTATACGCAGGCGGTTGTTAAGATATGCATTTTTGTACAGCAAAATCGGTTTGGGTCGCCATAAAAACGGCGGCAGCCCGGCTCAGAATTCAACTGCGGCATCGTAAAAACAACGATAGTTAAAGCAAGAGAACGGGGAGCCCATGGCAAGATCACACCCAGTGGACGTTCATGTCGGCGCGCGCATGCGTCAGCGCCGCACGCTGCTGGGCATGAGCCAGGAAAAACTTGGCACTGCGGTGGGCCTGACCTTCCAGCAGATTCAGAAATACGAACGCGGCTCCAACCGCATCGGCTCGAGCCGGCTGTTCGAGTTCGCCAAGGTGCTGGATGTGCCGGTGTCGTATTTCTTCGACGAAATGCCGTCCAATGCCCTGTCGGGCCGGCCGATGTCGGGTCGCGGCCGCAAGGGCGGCTTCGGCGAGGCCGGCACGCCGTTCGAGCAGGAGAAGGATCCGCTGATCAAGCGTGAGACCCTGGAACTGGTGCGCGCCTACTACAAGATCCGCGAAGCCCGCGTGCGCAAGCGCATCTTCGAAATGGTCAAGGCGGTGGGTGCGGCGAGCCATGCCGAGATCCTCGGCGGCCGCAAAAGCCGCTAAAAAGGCCCTCTGAGCCCGCGTCAGCGAACCTCTTGATTTTACCCGACAAATAGCGTTTTTAGCGGCGCGGCACCGACGGTCGGTGTCGCCGCGGACGGATTTGGACGACTTGCCACCGCGTCAATAAAGGCTAAGCCGGACGCGTGCGGCTCTGCCGCCCTGCCCGGAGTCCAATGCGATTGGAGGAGGGGCGGCTATGGCGTTCAAGGATTATCTGTTCACCAGCGAATCGGTTTCCGAGGGTCATCCGGACAAGGTCTGCGACCAGATCTCGGACGCCATCCTCGATGCGTTCATCGCCAACGACATCAAGCTCGGCCATGCCGACGACAGCCACGCCAACACGCGGCTGGGCTGCGAGACGCTTGCCACCACCAACAAGATCGTCATAGCGGGCGAAGGCCGCGCCTCGGCGCCGTACATGAAGAAGTACGGCAAGCAGACGGTCGTGAACCGCGAGGCGATCGCCCAGATCGCGCGCGATGTCGTGCGCGACATCGGCTACGACCAGGACGGCTTTAGCTTCCACGGCGCCGACGTCGAGGTGTTGCTGCACGGCCAGTCGCCGGATATTGCGATGGGAGTGGACGCCAAGAAGAAGGGCGGCAATCTCGGCGAGCAGGAGGGCGCAGGCGACCAGGGCCTGATGTTCGGCTTCGCCTGCCGCGACTCGGAGGAATACGAGAAGGGCTCGTTCATGCCGGCGCCCATCTATTTCTCGCACAGGATCCTCGAGGTGCTGAGCAAGGCCCGCCGTTCGGGCGAACTCGGCGACCTGCAGCCCGACGCCAAGAGCCAGGTCACGGTACGCTATGTCGACGGCAAGGCCGTGGGCGCCGCCAAGGTCGTGGTCTCGACGCAGCACCGCGAGGCCACCGCCAAGGGCAAGAAGTACAACTCAGGCATGATCCGCGAGATGATCGCCGATCATGTCTTGAAGTCCCTGCCGGCGGGCTGGATGCCCAAGAAGGCCGCCGACTTCTTCGTCAACCCGACCGGCAATTTCGTGGTCGGCGGTCCCGACGGCGATTGCGGCCTGACGGGACGCAAGATCATCGTCGACACCTACGGCGGCTTCGCGCCGCACGGCGGCGGTGCCTTCTCCGGCAAGGATCCGACCAAGGTTGACCGCTCGGCCGCCTATGCCGCGCGCTACCTCGCCAAGAACGTCGTGGCCGCGGGCCTCGCCGACCGCTGCCTGATCCAGGTCGCCTACGCCATCGGCGTCGCCGACCCGATGTCGCTCTACGTAGACACCCAGGGCACCGGCCGCGTCGACGAGCGCAAGCTCGAGAAGGTGTTGTCCGACATCTTCCCGCTGCGCCCGACCAACATCCGCCGCGGCCTGCAGCTCAACAAGCCGATCTACCGGCGCACCGCGGCCTATGGCCATTTCGGCCGCAAGCCCGATCGCGACGGCGGCTTCTCGTGGGAGCGCGTCGACCTGGTGCCCGAACTCAAGCGGGCGTTTGGCGCGCGCTAGGGCTTTCGCCGGCTCAAGGCCCACAAGCAACTGCCAATCCTGCGGGCTGCTCTACTGGCCCATCAGGCCAGACACGCCATCAGCCCAAACCTTGAACTGCACGCCAAGGCCGCATAGGCTCAGAAAATGAGCGCGCCTGCTGAGCGATTTTCAACAAACAGCGGGACATCCTTGGCGTGAAGATGCAGACCTACGACTGGATCCGTTACGGCAACCTCGAGGGCAAGGTGGTGCTGATCGCCGCCACCGCCGCCAACGATCCCTCGGGGGCGGCGTCCCAATCCCGCGGCGGCTGCCGCCGCGGCGCAACCATTCTTCATCGTCATGGTCTCGCTCGACAGGGACTATCTGGGCGACGATCCCAAGCGCAGCCGGATGCTGCCGGGCATGACCGCGACCGGCAACTTCCACGTCGGCGAGCGCACCGTCCTCGGCTACTTCACCAACCGCCTGTTCCGCGGCGTCGGCGAGAGCATGCACGAACGCTAGAGTCTGCGCACCGCGGGCGTTGAGCGAAGCGGGGAGGAACGCGCCATGAAATTCGGAGTAACCGTCGTCCCGCGCGTATCCGACTGGAAGCTGTTCGTCGACCTCGAGACGATGGGTTACGATTGCGCCTGGGCGGCCGATTCGCAGATGCTCTATTCCGACGCCTACGCGGTGTTGGCGCTGGCGGCGGCCAATACCTCGCGCATCCGGCTCGGCACCGGCGTTTCGGTGGCGCCGGTACGGCTGGCGCCGGTCACGGCACATTCCATCGCCACCATCAACAAGCTGGCACCTGGCCGCGTGTTCCTCGGCATCGGCACCGGTCACACAGCGATGCGCGTCATGGGCAAGGACCCCATGAAGGCCGGCGCGTTCCGCGAGTATCTGCGCGTGTTGCGCGCCCTGTTGCATGGCGAGGAGGTCGACTACGAGATGAACGGCGAGCGCCAACAGATCCGTTTCCTGCATCCCGACATGGGCTTCATCGACGTCGAGCATCCCGTGCCCATCTATGTCGCGGCCGACGGCCCGCTGGCGCTCAAGTCCGCCGGCGCCTATGGCGACGGTCGCGTCTGTTCGCACAACCAGACGCGCGCCCGCCTGCAGAAGAGCCTGGAGACGATGCAGCAGGGCGCCGCCGCGGTTGGCCGTACCGTGCCGGAGGATTTTCACATCGCGGCACTTTCCTACGCCTGCGTTCTCGAGCCCGGCGAGAGCATGACCTCGGATCGCGTGATCGACGAGATCGGCCCGATGGCGGCCGCGTCGCTGCACTACTGGTGGGAACTCTACCAGAAGGATGGCGACACCAGCACGGTCGCCGGACGCTGCCGCAATCTGTGGGACGAGTATCTCGCCTTCACTGAAAGGATGGAGACGCCGGCGGCCAGGCGCTACCAGCAGGTCCATCTCGGCCATTGCGCCTTCCTGCCGCCCGAGGAACGCCGTTTCATCACCGAGGACTTGATACGTGCCACCGGCGGGCTGGTCGGGACACCGGACGAGATCGTGGCCATGCTGCGCGAGCGCGAGGCCATGGACCTGAGCGAGATCACGCTGCTGCCGGCCATGGTGCAGGCGCGTCGCAACCTGAGCGACTTCGCGGAAAAAGTGATCGCGCGATATTGAGGGATGGCGACGGACAAGCGGGTCACATACGGTGAATGCCTCATTGAGCGGGTCGACGCGAGCATGAATGCCTGACAAGACGAAACCGGTGGTTGGCGTGATCGGTAACGCCCAGGTCGTGAACGACCGGCACAATGTGCAGCTCGTGGGCCAACGCAACATGCGCGCGATTGCGGAAGTGGCAAATGCCTTGCCGTTGATGTTTGCCGGCACGCCGGACATCACCGACATCGACGCGCTGCTGGGCGCGGTCGACGGGATTCTGCTGACCGGCGCGCGTGCCAATGTTCACCCGACGTACTTTGGAATCGAGCCCGACCCCCGGCATGAACCTTACGATCAGAATCGCGACGCCGTGGCGCTGGCGCTGATCGAGGCCTGCGTCGCGCGCAGCATGCCGCTTTTCGGCATTTGCCGGGGATTCCAGGAAATGAATGTCGCGTTCGGCGGTTCGCTGCACCCGGAAATCCGGGAGCTGCCCGGACGGATGAATCATCGCATGCCACGGTTGGACAACGGCGAGATCCATCCCGACCCGCAAGTTGTGTTCGCCGATCGCCACGAGGTGCGGCTCGTGGCGGACGGCGTGTTCGCCAGTCTTCTCGGCTGCAAGACGATCCGCGTGAATTCACTGCATGGGCAGGGAATTCTCGAACCTGGCAAACGGGTTATCGTGGAAGGGGTGGCGGAAGACGGCACGATCGAGGCGATCCGTATCGCCGATGCGCCTTCTTTCGCTCTGGGCGTCCAGTGGCATGCCGAATACGACCCGCAGAGTAACCCTGTCAATCGCGCCTTGTTCAAAGCGTTCGGCGCTGCGCTGCGTGATTAGGCGATGCCCATGACGCTGATCTGCAGTGCCAAAAGAGGACTTGGAGAATGAGCAGCTCATCCGATTACACCCCGCCGAAAGTCTGGGCCTGGAACAAGGCGAGCGGCGGCCGCTTTGCCAACATCAATCGTCCGATCGCGGGCCCCACTCATGACAAGGAGTTGCCGGTGGGCCGTCACCCCCTGCAGCTCTATTCGTTGGGAACGCCGAACGGCCAGAAGGTCACAATCATGCTCGAGGAGCTGCTGGCGCTTGGCCACGCTGGCGCGGAGTACGATGCATGGTTGATCCGGATTGGCGAAGGTGAACAGTTCGGCAGTGGCTTCGTGGCGGTGAACCCCAATTCCAAGATACCGGCCCTGGTGGACCGCGGCGGGCCGACGCCCATCAGTGTGTTCGAGTCCGGCGCGATGTTGCTCTACCTCGCCGAGAAGTTCGGCGCGTTCCTGCCCAAACACGGTGCAGAGCACGCCGAATGCCTGTCGTGGCTGTTCTGGCAGATGGGAAGCGCCCCTTACCTGGGTGGTGGCTTCGGCCACTTCTATGCCTACGCGCCGACGAAGATGGAATACCCCATCGACCGCTTCGCGATGGAAACCAAGCGCCAGTTGGACGTCCTTGACCGGCGGCTCGGCGAGAGAAAATGGCTTGCCGGCGGCGATTACACGATCGCCGATATGGCAGTGTGGCCGTGGTACGGCGGTCTGGCCAAGGGATTGCTTTACGGGGCCGGCGAGTTCCTGTCGGTCCAGGACTACAAGAACGTCCAGCGCTGGGCTGACCTCATCGGCGACCGCCCGGCTGTAAAGCGCGGGCGCATCGTCAACCGCCTCCAGGGCGATCCCAAGGCCCAGCTGCATGAACGCCATGACGCCAGCGACTTCGAATTGAGGACGCAGGAGAAGCTCGCGGCCAAGAGTTAGCCGCCACGTTCTCGGTAATCGCGCCGACGAAAGTTCGTTCAAATCCTCCGCCATAGCGGGTAGGTCGCTGCGAGAGCCAACAGCCCCATCGCACCGGTGATCGCCGTGGCATGAGGCGCTCCGATGCGGTCCGCCAGCCAGCCCAGCCAGAGGAAACCGACCGGTCCGGTGCCGATGCATACCGACAGCACACCGAGGATGCGCGAGCGCATTTCGACAGGGGCCGCGAGGTAGACGATCGTTGCCTGCAGGGTGGCAAAGGCCGCACCGCTGAGACCGGTCACCAGCAGCGCGGCGGCGGCCAGGACAGGAACGGGGGCCAGCGCGAAGGCAATCAGCCCCACCAGGTAGGCGGCGACCCCGCCGACATAGGCGCGGGCATGCCAGCCCGGCGCCAGCCACAGCGCCAGCACAAAGGCGCCGACAAAGGCGCCGACGCGCCGTCGACGCTGGTCAGCAGGCCGACCCCTTGCGGGCCGAGGAACAGCCTGTCGCGCCCGATCACGGGGATCATGCTGGTGAACGGCCAGGCGAAGACGTTGTAGATGACGGTCACTGCCATGATCGCGCCGAGGCGCTTGTCAGTGAGGACGATCGCCACGCCCTCCCAGGTGCGGGCCAGCACGGCGCCGGCGCCAGGGGAAGAAGGGATGCGGGTACGGACCCGCAGCGTGGCCGCGACGGCTGACGCGTACATCAGCACGCTCAGCAGGAAAGCACCCTCGATGCCGGCCCCGGCCAGCAGCAAGCCGCCGACGGTCGGGCCGACCATCCGGCTGGCATTGCCGGCGCCGACATCGAGCGCCATCGCGGTGGCCATGCGATCGCTGCCCATGACTTCGCCCATCATCATCCGACGCAGGGGATTATCCGTGGCCCAGCCGCAACCGTTGATGAAACTGGCCAGGGCGAGGTGCCAGACCTCCAGGGTTGCCGTCCAGGCGATGACGGACAGCGTGGCCGAGGTGACGGCCATCAGGCCGACCACTCCGGCAAGCGTCAGGCGGCGGTCGAACCGTTCGGCAAAGGCCCCGAGGAAGGCGCCGAACAGGCCCATGGGGAGCAGCCGGAGCATGATGATCATGGCGACGACGAAGGCAGAGCCGGTCTGCTGGTAGACAACGATCCCCATGGCAACCGTCTCCAGCCAGCGTACGGTGGAGACGACCATGCCGACGTACCAAAGACGCCAGTAATCCGGCGGAATGGTGCGAAGAACGTGCCGGAACGGCATGTCGATCTTCTTGTTGTTCTCGCTCATGCAGGCATCTGTTGCAGGGTGTCTCGCAAGCCGTCCGCGCGCCGACTGTCCCCCACAGCAGCGCCAAAGTCTCCTGCCACGGAGCTGTTCACACCGCACGACGCGGCAAGGCGTTTACGCTATGCTAGCACGATGTCCGACTCGCCCGATCTTATTGCGTTGCGCAACTCCTTTGGCGAAGCCTCTGAAGGGCTTGCCCCGGAGGCCGGGAAGCAGATGGCACAGGTTGCTATCCGTCAGATCCTCATTGCCATCGAAAGGGGCGTCTGCCCGCTAGGCGATTGGGAACGTCGGTGTCTCGCGGCGGCGATCACCAGCCTTCGAGGCGGCAAATCCAACGAGGCGCGATCGAGAGCGCGTCGGGCGTTGTGGCCAGATGAAAATAGACGAAACGCGGCTATCGCTCAGTTTCCGGTAAGGCCAGGGATGTTCAGCCTCGATGAACTCAAGCGTGAATTCGAGGCGGCGCTCGCTATGCCGGGGCGTGGGGGCGGACGAGGCGATAAAACCGCCTAAGGTCGATAACCGCCTATTCCAACCGGATCTCTTGTCGGATGATGTCTCTCTCATGAGACATGTCCCTGCCATGGAGCGGCAGGCCTTGGCGCGCGTGTTCAGTAGATTGTTTCCTTGAGTCGCTGCGGGTAGTCACGGTCATAGGTTTCGCCATCGAAGCCGTTCTGCAGCGATTTCATGATTGTGCCGCTGCTGGGCAGGCTGCTTTCGTCGACATGCAGGCGCGCATCCCACAATCGGGAACGAACGAGTGCCTTGGGGCACTGTGTGTAGACACTCTCTGCGGTGACAACGATTACGCTGCGCGGCACCTTGCCTTCCATTGCGAACGACGCACAGAGATCGGGGTCGATGCTTATCGCCGCGCGGCCATTGATGCGAAGAGTTCTGCCCACACCGGGGATCAGGAACAGCAGCGCGATGCGCGGATCTCGGACGATGTTGCGCAGGGAATCGATGCGATTGTTGCCGCGCCGATCCGGCAGCATGACGGTCCGACTGTCCACCACGCGAACGAAGCCGGGTGGATCGCCCCGCGGCGTGCAATCCAGCCCTTCCGGGCCCGAAGTAGCCAGAATGAGGAAGGGCGAGGTCTCGATGAAGCGGCGATAATGCTCGGAGATGTGGTCGATCTCCTTGATCACGGCCGGGTCGGCCGGCGGGCCGTAAATCGCATCGAGTTGAGCTTCGGAAGTGACGAGCTCTGGCACAGTTCCCCCTCTCCGAGCTGCTAGCGATGTCTATTCCAGCGACGATGGTAACTCTCAATTGGTTCCGGAGCCAAGGACTCGGCGCGTAGGCGTTTTCGCCATGTCAGCCTTCGATCATTTGGAGAATTGTGGCTGATCCTGCGGAATGACCGCTTTGCCCCTGCAAGCGGAACACCTTCCGAGCTAGGTGACGTCGGCTCGTGCCAGGAGCGGACATTATGTCCGAAGAACGGGGGCGCCTGCGGGCAGTAGGTTTCTATCCATGTCTACCGGGCACTAACGCTCAATGGCCGAGTGATCGGCGCGGACTAGACGATAAGGGGCACGCAGGCCACGACGGTTGCGAGTTGGACTGCGGTGATCAGCATGCCCTTCACATGCAGGAGGCGAAGCTGCCTGACCGCGGCAGAGACGCCGGCGTCCCTGGCCTGCAGTTCCACGTCCATCCGTTGCAGAAACCAGCGGCGGGCCGGGAGTGCAAAGGCCGTGATGGCAATCGCACCGGCCTAAAACACCGGGGGCTCCGCCGCAGCAAACAACACCATCGCAATGATCCCGGCTATGCCGATTGCCAAGAAATAGTCTTTGAATATCCCGCGCAGCAGCTGAGTGACCTCCGGGATTTCTAACCCAACCAGCAGAAGGCCGGCCGAAGACAGGAAGAAGCATGCCATTGGGAGGAGCAGGATTACGGTGGCGTAGAGGGCAACGGCATCGGTCGGCATGGATATTATCCCCTGAGCGCCGCAAGTATCCGTCGCCCAAGGGGGCTGGTCCATTGGGCTTTAGTCGAGATTCAACAGAGCGACGTGGCAGCCGCGCTGCGTCGCTGTCGGAGCCGCTTCACCCCTAGCAGCTCCGGCTGCGCGTCGATGCGTGGGGCTTCGCCGTGCTCGCCCAGGTCCGGGCCGGCAAGCTGAAGGCGCTGGCCGTCACGTCGAAGAAGCGCCTGGCGATCCTGCCCGACGTGCCGACCTTCGAGGAATCCGGTTATCCGGGCCTGATCTCGAGCACCTTTTACGGCCTGCTCGGCCCGGCGGGCCTGCCGCGCGAGGTCGTCATGCGGCTCAACGCGGCGGTCGTGGCGGCGGTGGTGCGCAAGGAACTCGCCGACCATCTGGTGGCGCTGGGCTACGAGATGGAGTCGAACACGCCCGAGCAGTTCGCAGCATTCCTGCGCGACGATGCCGCCCAGTGGCTGCGGCTCATCAAGATGACCGGCGCGAGCGCCGAGTAGGCGCCTCCCGTCATTGTAAATCGCGACCGCCGGTGTGACCCTGCCGTCGAACCCGGAGGACACCGCCTTGCGCAACCCGCGCGCCCTGATCGATACCGCCACCCTGGCCGCTTCGCTCGGCGACCCGTCGCTGCGCGTGTTTGATTGCACGACCCGCCTCGACCCGGCGCCCGCCGGCGCCGCCGAGCCCTACATCGCCGTGCCCGGTCGCGACACGTTCGAGAAAGGCCACGTCCCCGGTGCCGACTTTATCGACCTGCAGGGTGAGTTCTCCGATACCGCCACGCATCTGCATTTCATGATGCCGCCGGTCGGCCTGCTGGCGGCGGCGTTCGGCCGGCACGGGGTCGGGCCCGGCACGCGCGTCGTGCTCTACAGCGTCGGCACGATGATGTGGGCGACGCGCTTATGGTGGATGCTGCGCTCGCTCGGCTTCGACGACGCGGCCGTGCTCGACGGCGGCCTCGACAAATGGCAAGCCGAAGGCCGGCCTCTCGAAACAGGCGCGCCGCGCGGCTATCCGCCCGCGACCTTCGTGGCGGCGCCGCGCGACGGCCTGTTCGTCGGTGCTGCGGCGGTGAAGGCCGCCATCGGGCGCAGCGACACCGTGACGGTGAATGCGCTGGGGCCGCAGTTCCATCGCGGGCTGGAGCCCAGTCGCTACGGCCGACCCGGCCGCGTGCCCGGCAGCGTCAACGTGTCGGCGGCCACGCTGGTCGATCCCGCGACCAGGGGCTTCACCACGCTCGCCGATGCGGCGGCGAAGTTCGCCGCCCAGGGGGTGTCGAAGGACAAGCGCACGATCTGCTATTGCGGCGGCGGCATATCGGCCACTATCGACCTGTTCCTGCTGCACCAGCTCGGCCACGATGACATCAAGCTCTACGACGCCTCGATGGGCGAGTGGGCGAAGACGGAGTCGTTGCCGATCGAGACCGACTGATCGAGCGACCTTTAGTCGGCTCCTTGGCTCGTCACTCGGCGGCCACCGGGACTTTTTTCCCGCGCATCGCCGCGAACTTTGCAATGGCCCGCGAGCGGCGCGCGTCGAACTTGGTGAGCCGCCGTTGCGGGTTCGGATGCGCGACGTTGTTCTCCGACCCCGGGTCTTTCTGCGAACCGGCCCAGCCGTGCGCGGCGATGTCGAAGATGATGCCGTTGAGATCGGTGTGCTTGACCTCGTAGCCATCCGGGTTGGTCGGGTCGCCCATGATCCAGGTCGCGCCGACGTTGCGCGCGATCTTGCCCTGTTCGACCACGTCATCGACCCAGAAGCCGATGTGGTGGATGCCGACATAGTCCACGCCGGTGCCCTGCGAGGCCCCGTCGCTCTTGAAGTGAAGGATGGCGAGGTTGACCACGCCGTCGGTCAGGAACACGCCCTCGGCCAGCGGGCCGTCGATCTCCATGACTTCCTGCAGGCCCACGGCCTGCTTGTAGAACTCGGCGGTCTCCCAGGGATCCTTGACGCTAAGTGCAATGTGACGGATGCGGCCTTTGGTTTGCGCAGTCATGGAAATGCTCCTTTCCATCAGTCCGATCGGCCCGGGAACTATAGCACAGCGCCCCGGGGCCGCCCCTACTGTTGCAATACGCCGAGCGCCTTCAGCCGCGCGATATCGTCGGTCGTGTAGCCCGCGTCGCGCAGCACGGCTTCCGAATGCTGGCCGACGGCGGGTGCGCGGACCGGGGCGACCTTGGTCTCGCCGTCGAGGTGAAACGGGCTCGACACGGTGAGATTGGCGCCGTCGGCGAAGGGAACCAGAGCGCCGATTTCGATCGCCTGTGGGTCGTCTGCCGCTTCGTCGACCGTGCAGACCGCGCCGAAGGTCACGCCAGCCTTCTCGAGGATCGGCCGCCATTCCGCCAGGTCGCGCTTGGTAAAGATGTCGTCGAGGATCGCGGTCAGCACCCTGTGGTTTGCGCGCCGGTCGAGTTGCGTGGCGAAGCGCGGATCCCGCACGAGGTGCTCGGCATCGATCGCCTTTAGGAAGCTCGCGAGCTGGCGCGCCTCGTTGTGCAGCGCCATCAGGAACCAGCGGCCGTCGCGGCAGCGATAGTGGTTGGCAAGCGCGCTCGGCGTCTCGGTGCGGGGCGGTCGGTGCCGGACGTGCTCGCCGAACAACCGGTTCTGCACGTAGCAGCCGTTGGCCCACAGGCCGTTCTGCAGCAGCGAGGTCTGCGCCACGCCGCCGCGCCCGGTCTTCTCGCGGCGATAGAGCGCCGTCACGATGGCGGCATAGAGTGCCGTCGCGGTGGGATGGTCTCCCATGCCCGGCATCGAGCGGACCGGCTCCGCCTCGGGAGTGGCCCGCACCATGTCCATCAGGCCGGTGCGTGCCCAGTAGGCGGTAGCGTCGAAGCCTGTCCGGGCTGCCTCCTCGCCAACCTCGCCGTAGGCCGAGATGGAGCCGTAGACGAGTCGCGGATTGATCGCCAGGAGGTCGGCGGCGGCGATCTTCAGGCGCTCGCGCACGGGCAGGGGGAAGTTGGTGATGAAGACGTCGGTCGAGCCCGCCAGGCGGTGAAGGACGCCGAGGCCCTCGGGGTGCTTGAGATCGATGGCCAGGCTTCGCTTGTTGCGGGCCGTCAACTGCCACCAGTAATCCGTGACCTTGCCCGGCACGGGCGGCGATGCCCGCCACGGATCGCCGGCGCCCGGCGGCTCGATCTTGATTACCTCGGCGCCGAAGTCCGAGAAGATCGTCGCCGCCGCCGGACCGGCGATCCAGCTCGCGCAATCGACGACCCGCAGACCTGCAAATATTCCATCAGCCATCCGACGCCACCTTTGTTAAACGGGCCGACAGCCTCAGTACACCGACTCGAGGATCGGCACGATCTCCTGCGCGCCCTGGATCGGCCGCGGGTTGGAAAAGGTCCAGTCGTCGAGCATGCAGTTTGTGGCGATGCGCTGCAGGTCCTCGCGCTTGACGCCGACGTCGCGCAACCGCCGCGGCAGGCCGAGGCCTGCGATGAAGCGGTCGAGCACCTCGGCCGCCGGCAGGCCGGCCGCGCCGAGCGCGGCGCTGATCTCTTCCTGACGATCGCCATTGACCGCCGCGTTGAACGCCAGCACGGCCGGGAGCATGACGCAGGAGGTGTAGCCGTGCGGCACCCCGGCACTGCCGCCGAGCACATGTCCGATGGCGTGGCTTGCCCCCATGCGCGTGCCGCCGACGATGCCGATCATCGAGGTCCAGGCGCCGATCTGGCAGTCGAGCCGGGCCGCAAAGTCGGCCGGATCGCGCTTTACCGCCGCCAGCCCGCGGCCGAGCAGGCGCAGCGCCTGCAGCGCGGTGCTGTCGGTGTAGGCGTTGCCATCGATCGAGCAGTAGGTCTCGACGGCATGATCGACGGCGCGGATGCCGGTCGAGAGCCACAGCCATTCCGGCGTGTGCACGGTGATGGCGGGATCGAAGATCACCACGAACGGGATGATGCTGGGATGAATATAGGCCTGCTTCAGCCGCAGCCGCGGCTCGGTGATGCCGGCGCGCGCGTTGAATTCGCCGCCGCTCAGCGTGGTCGGCACGCAGATCTGCCGCACCCGCGGCGCGCGGTACTGCGGGAAGCTCCGCTTGCCCGTGATCTCGTCGACCACGGTGCGGAAGGGTTCGAGCCCGTCCGGCTCGCGAATGTCGTGTTCCAGGCAGATGGTGACCGCCTTGCCGCCATCGGTCGTCGACCCGCCGCCGACACTGACCAGCAGGTCGCAGCCGGCATCGCGGGCCTTGTTGGCGCAGGCGACCACCGCGTCGCGCGGGCTGTGCGCGGGCATCTCGTCATGCAGGCCGGCGTAGCGCGACCCAAGTGCTGCGGCGATCTGGCGGACCGCATCGGTATCGCGGTTAAGTGTTTTTCCGGCGAGGATGAACACCCGCTTGGCGCCGAGCCGATCAGCCGCCTCGGCCGCAGCTTCGGCGGCCGGGCGGCCGAACACCACGCGTTCCATTCCAGTGAAGACGATCTCGCCAGCACGCATGGGATGAAAAGCTATATGCTGGCGACGCGGAAGGGAAGGTGAGCGTGCTGGGTAGCTGCGCGATTGCGCCATTGCCTGCCCTGCCATGGAGTGACAAATGACCTATGCGGTGACAAGGGTGGTTGCGCTGCTGAGCTTGGCGCTGGCGCTTGTCCCGGTGCTTGTCTCGATGGCGGCGCGGGCTGCGGAACCCGTTGATATGCTGCTGGTGCTCGCCGCCGACGTCTCGCGGAGTGTGACCGAGCCCAAGTTCAAGCTTCAGCGCGAGGGGGCGGCGGCCGCCATCTCGAATCCGGACGTGGTCAAAGCGATCACTTCCGGCCCGCACCGGCGCATTGCCGTGTGTTTCGTTGAATGGGCGACGGCCAACATGCAGAACGTCGTTGTCGACAGGACGGTGATCGAAAACGGTTCCGACGCGCGCAGCTTCGGCGGCAGGCTGGTCGAGGCACCGCGATCGTTCGCCGGCAGCACCTCGATCAGCGGCGCCATCGACTTCGCGGTGCGCCAGCTCGAGCGCGCGCCGTTCACCTCGGAGCGGCGCATCATCGATGTTTCCGGCGACGGCAACAACAATTCCGGCCGCGCGGTCACCGACGCCCGCGACGCCGCCGTCGCGAAGAGCATCACCATCAATGCCCTGGTGATTCTGACGCCGCTCGCCGAATCGTTCCGCCCGGAGCACACCAATCCGGCGGGAGGCCTCGAAAAATACTTCCAAGACAACGTCATCGGCGGTTCCGGGTCGTTCACTGTCGCTGCCGACGGACATGAGGCGTTCGGTCGGGCCCTGACAAAGAAGCTGATTCAGGAGATCGCTGGCTTGCCCGGCCAGCGGCTCGCTGCCGCGCAATAGAGCGACATTTGCGCCGCCGTCCAGGCGCGTCGTGAAATGCAGGGTCGCCTGGCGGACAATACAGGCGCGCTCGGCTGCGCGGGCCCGTGTATGATGGACGACAAAAGATGCTGGGAGGCAAACTGCCGTGGGTAACTGCAAGAACGGTATCGGTCGTCGTTTATTCATCTCGGCATCGGCTGCCGGCCTGGCGTCCGCACCGGCCGTCGTGTCGGCGCAGAGTGACTGGCCAAACCGCCAGATCCGTATCGTCATTCCCTATCCGCCGGGTGGGCCGTCCGACATCACGACGCGGCTGGTGCTCGAGCGCGCCGGCGCGGTGCTTGGCCAAAGCGTGCTGTTCGACAACCGGGCCGGCGCAAGCGGAGCGATCGGTGCCGAGCACGTCAAGAATTCGCCGGCCGATGGCTACACCTTCCTGACGACGACGACGGCGATGGTTTGCATCACCCAGCACCTGCAGCCGCTGCCCTACGATCCGGCCCGGGACTTCGTTGCGGTGGCGCGTTTCGCCACGTCGTGGATCGGCATGGGCATCAACCTCCAAGTGCCGGCCAATAATCTCCAGGAGTTCATTGCCTACGCCAAAGCAAATCCCGGCAAGATTAATTTCGGCTCGGCCGGGCTCGCGACGATCACGCACCTCTATGGTGAAATGTTCAATATCGAAGCCGGCGTGAAGATGGTGCATGTACCTTACAAAGGCAGCGCGCCGGCGACCAACGACCTCCTGTCTGGCCAGATCCAGGTGCAGTTCGACCCGACGACGCTGTCGCATATTGCCGCCGGCCGCCTGAAATGTTTCGCCGTCCTGGGCGAACGGCGCTGGCCCGGGAAGCCGGACGTGCCGACTCTGAAGGAGCAGGGCCTGGGCAAGATCGGTGGCGACGCCTGGTACGGCATCCTGGCGGCCAAGGGCACGCCACAGCTCGTCACCGACAAGTTGGCCAAGGCGATCGGTGAGGCCATCAAAGATCCTGCGCTCAACGAGAAGCTTGTCACCAGCGGCAACTATTCGAGCTTCCAGGACTCTGCCGCCTTTGGCCTCACCATCGAGGGCGAACGGCAGTCGTTCGGCGAGATCATCAAGAAGGCCGACATCAAGATTTGATCGCGGCCAGCCGACCTAACTCTCGGCCTCCAGCAATTTGCGTTCGACCATGTCGGCCAGAAGCGTGGCCAGATCGGCCTCGATGGTCTCGCGCGGCGTCTGCGGGAACGCCTCGGCGACCTGCCTCTGCAATTCAGCCGGCGTCATGGTGGCGGCGAGCGCCGTCCAGACCCCGGCCGCCAGCGCATCGAGATAGAAGATTTCCTGGGTCTCCGGCTCGACCAGGAAGGACCCGTCGTCGACCGTGGTCACGGTCACCGACTCGTTGCGGCGGTAGCGCATGGCCGTGTTGTCGGGCGCGTCGTTGGCGGCGTCAAGCCGGGCCACTTCAAGCTGGGGGCAGCGCCAGCCGTTGCCACAGCAGGTCGGCGGCGCTCGCGCTGTCGCTCCAGCGCAGGCTCCAGCAGGGCGTGCGCGCCGCCAGGCCCGCGATAGCGGCGAGCGTGGCGCTGCTGGCATGTGCGTCCGTGACGGCGCCGCCCAGGAGGGCGGGCACGATGGTCGAAGCGCTGGCCGTCTCGAGGCGGGGCGGGCTATGCGATACACGCTACGGTGCGACGAAGGCTGCGATCCGGCTCGCGGTGCCGAAAGGAGCCTGCTTGCGTCGAGATTGAGGTAGGCAATGGTGCCCTCGGCGATGCCGTTGCGTGCCGCCAGTTGGATCAGCAGTTGACCGGTTTCGGCCGGTACCGGCAGGCGAATCCGCGGCGTTAGTTCCAGCGCTTCGCCGGCGCTTTGCGCGGCACGGAGCAAAAATCGGTCATCGCCGAACAGCCGGCCACCCCGCAGCATCAGTTTCAGCGACAGCGTGCTCTTGCCGCTCATCGATGGGCCCGGCAGCACGATCAAGCCGGCGGGCGTCTGGCAGGCCGCGGCGTGCACCGCGACGGCGTAGGGCGGCTGGCCGACCCGAACCGCCACCAACAGTCCCGCCAGCTGGTTGGCTGCCTCCTCGGGCGTCGGGCAATCCATGAAGCCGCCCTCGATAGAGGCGTGCGTCAGGCGAAAGTCGCCGCCCCAGTCGTCGCGCGGATCGGTGTAGCGATCGGCGAGTTGCACCGGCAGCGCGCGGATGTCGATGTCGGGATCGCCCAGCGCACGATCGTCGGGGGCGAAAGGCCAGGACTGTTAGAACCGCCTGGCGTGCGGTTAGAGCGGCGTGTCGCTCGCCACCGAGATGGGCGAATCGTCGGGCGCGAAGCGATAACCGAGTCTTGTCTGGTGAAGGGGCGGCATGCGCGCGGCCATAGTGGCTCACCGGCGCTCGGTTAGGTAAATCGTGCCGCCCGCTGCATAATGCGCTCGACATGCCATCCTTCGATCTTCCACGCTATTTCGCCGCCGAGCTCGACGAGCATCTGGCCGTTGCAGGACAAACCAAACTGGCACTAGCCAAGGAGTTCGGCCGCCTCGTCGAGGTCTGCGCCAGGTCGCTGTCGGGCGGCGGCAAGCTGCTGTTCTTCGGCAATGGTGGCAGCGCCGCCGACGCCCAGCACATCGCCACGGAATTCACCGTGCGCTTTCGCACCGATCGCAAGGCCCTGGCGGCGATGGCGCTGACCACCGACGGGCCGACCATGACCGCGATCGGCAACGACTACGGCTACGACCGCGTCTTCTCGCGCCAGATCGAGGCGTTCGGCCGACCGGGCGACGTCGCGGTCGGCATCTCTACTTCGGGCAAGAGCCCCAACGTCCTGCTGGCGCTCAAGCTGGCGCGCGAGATGGGCCTGGTCGCGGCGGCTTTCGGCGGCAAAGGCGGCGGCGACATGAAGCCGCTCGCCGATCCGCTGCTGATCGTGCCGTCGCAGACCACGGCGCGCATACAGGAGATGCACCATATGCTGGGTCAGATGTTGTGTGATGCCATCGAGCAGACGCTTGGCCTCGCGCCCGCGCGCTAGGAATTCTCTGAACAAGCTGCTGATCGTGTCGCCGTTTTCTAGACTGTTGATCTGGCGGAGATTGGCGGATGAAGCAGCTCAGTTTTTCTGACGCGGAGTACGGCGGCAAGCGCAAGCGGACCCGCCGTGGGGTGTTCCTGGCGGAGATGCACCGAGCGGTGCGGTGGGCTCAGCTGGAGGCGTTGATCGCGCCGCATTACCCGAAGGCTGGTGGCGGGCGCCGGCCATATCCCCTGGCGACGATGCTGCCGATATACTGCCTTCAGCAATGGTAAGGGCTGAGCGACCCTGCGATGGAAGAGGAACTCTACGAGATCGCCTCGATGCGGCAGTTCGCAGGATTGTCGCTGGCCCATGCCGCGGCGACGCCGTACCCCTCGCCTTACTGGCCCGGGCCGCGCCCGGGGACCTGTCCCAAGAAGGTTTGACCAAGCCTATAGCTTTAGCGGCGCGATGAGACGCGGCGCGCCTTCGTCGATCGGCCGCTCGAGCATCGGCATAAAACGTGCGGCCAGGGCTTCGGCCTGCCAGCGATCGGCCTCTGAGGTTTTTTCCAGCGCCTTTGCTAGCACCGTCTTCGAATCGGGATGGCCGTTGCGCTCCGCAAGGACCAGCCATTTCAGCCCTTCGACTGGATCCTGCTGGCCGGCGACGCCGCCGATCAACCAGACCCCGAGCGCGTGCTGGGCTTCTGGCAGGCCCTGCTGGGCGGCGCGGGCGTACCAGCGCTGCGCCTGCGAGGCGTCGCGCTCGATGCCGACGCCAGCGAAGTAGGCATTGGCCAACTTGAACTGCGCCGAGGCGACACCGGCATTAGCCGACAACTCGTACCAGGCGACGGCGATCTGCACGGCCTTGTCGTTCGCCGCCTTGTCGCGCGAGGCGGGTGTGCGCGCCGAGATGTCGCCGAGCGCCAATGCGGCTTCGGGAAAGCCGTTGTCGTTCAGGTAGACCAGCCAGCGTTGCGCCGTCGCCTGATCGCGTTTCGCGCCATTGCCTTCGACCAGCGCCAGCGCATAGCGGAGTGCTGCGAACGGATGGCCCTTCTCGGCGGCGTGGCGATAGAGATCGGCGGCCCGCACCGGATCGGCGATGGCAGGGCCCAGGTTCTCCGACATCGCGCGTCCCAGAGCATAGAGCGCGTAGGGATCGCCGTCGCTCGCTGCCTTCTCCAGCCACGAGCGCGCCTGGATTAGATCGCGCGGCACGCCCTGACCGCGAAAATAAAGCGTGCCGAGATTGAGCTGCGCGCGCTTATGGTCGGCTTCCGCCGCCTTTTCGAAAAGTTCGACGGCGCGGGCATCGTTGCGTTGCGTGCCGGCGCCTTCGGCGAAGGCCAGCGCCAGCCGGTGCGTGCCCTCGATCGAGCCACCGTCGACCGCGCGCTGCAGCCACAGCACGCCTTCCTTGGTGGCGCCGCGATCGAGCAGGACGACGCCGAGCCACGCGATCGCGTCGGCGTTGCCGGCCGCGGCGAGCGATCGGAATGCGGCTTCGGCCACCGGCAAGTTGCCGGTGCGATAGGCGGTGACGCCGGGCCGCAATGCCTCGGCGACATCGGCGGCATCGTTCGGCTGGGCCGGTGCCCGACTGGCCGGCGCGACGATGGAGGCGGCGAGCATCGCCGCGATCAACGCCGCACGCGCGCCGATCATTTTGTCTTGAAGGTCAAGGCCACCGCGGCGGCCTTGGCCTTTTCGATCTCGTCGGGCTTCAGTTCGCGCGCCACCTGCTCGATCAGCTGGCTGGCATTGGGCACGTTCCAGCGTTCGGCGACGGCGACCCACTTGTAGGCCTCGCTGAAACTCTTCGGCACGCCCTTGCCCTCGGCATAGGCGCCGGCGAGCGGGATCATGGCGGGCGTGTAGCCACGTTCGGCGGCGTCGAGGAGGAGGGGGGCTGCCTTGTTGAGATCGAACAGTTTCGATTCGGCATTGCCGTAGACATAGAGGCCGAGCAGGAACTGCGCGCGCGGATCGCGTTCCTTGGCCAGGACCTGCAATTCCTTTTCCGCCGTGACCCAGTCGCTGGCCTGGAGCGCCTTGACGGCTTCCTCGTGGCCTGCAGCCGCCGGCTGGACGACGCTGGCGAGCGCGACAATGGCGAGGGGGAGGTGAAAGAAGCGCACGGAACGACTCCCGATTATGAACAACAGGGGACGGGCGAGAACGGCGGATCGTCTAGCACGGAATTGGGGCGGGAAACGCGCGACGTTACTGGCGAGATTGGCGCGAACGGAGTTCTGCGAGGTGCCGGCGATAAATTTGCAGGTGACTAGCCAAGGAATATCCTTAAAAAAGGATATACACTATTTAATTTAAAGGGTAATTTGGCAAGAATTGGTTGTTTCCTCGCCATTCTGCATGCCCTTTTTCGCCTATCTTAGATTGTCAGAAACCTCCAAATCCTAGGAAACGCGCCAGTCCTCTTTTTCCAGACATGCAAAATTGCAGATGACAAGAGGTGGCGAGTTTTGTTAGCGCCTGTCCTCAATTAGGGGATTCCCAATGAGGATTTTAAGTGATTCATAGGAGGTCGGCCATCGAGGAGAGCTACCGATGACACGGCGTTATGGATTGCGGGATGACCAATGGGCACGGATCAGGGATTTTCTGCCGGGCCGTGACGGGCACGTGGGTGTGACGGCGAAGAACAACCGGCTGTTCATCGACGCAGTGCTTTACCGCTACCGCGCCGGCATTCCGTGGCGCGATTTGCCGGAGCGGTTTGGCTCCCGGTCCCATCGACAACACCTTCCAGCGCGACATCGAGAAGGGCCTGACTGCCGCCCTGGGCCGGGACGGCGGCAAACTGCTCGATTCGATCATTCCGCTGCACCGCCACGCACGGGCTGAGGAGGTTGCCCAGTCGGTGCTGTTTCTCGCCTCGGAGCGGAGCTCCTTCACCACCGGGACCGTGCTGATGGCCGATGGCGGCATGCATGTCTGAACGGCCCGGGCGGGGGCGCTTTCGTTGTGATCCCATGAGTTCTTTTCATAAGATTTCGTCGCTTGAAACGGGCATTTTCCATACGATCTTTGGGGAAACACCGGGAGTACCGCGATGCTGAACCTCAAGCGCGATCAAACGACGGGTACCCGTATCGATTGGGTCGAGGCGCCCGTGAACTATCTGGCCGATCTCAGTGTCAAGCCGGTGACCTACAATCCGCCGGCAGGAACCGGCGTGCCGCGTCGTGTCGGCAACTACCGCGACTTCAAGGTGCGCGTGAACGACGGACGGCCGATCGCGTCGGAGCTGTCGCTCGACCGCCAGGCCTTCAAGCTGGTGCGCCACGATACCGCCGTGCGCGACTTCTACGACGAACACGAAGTGACGACGGCCTACTACAAGGAGGTCGAAGCGCTGGTCAAACGCGAGACCGGAGCCTCCAAGGTCGTGATCTTCGACCACACCGTGCGCACCGCCGACCGTGCCGTCGAGCGCGGCCTGCGCACGCCGGTGCGCAGCGTGCACAACGACTACACCGAGAAATCAGCGCCGCATCGCGTGCGTGACCTGCTGCCGCCGGCCGAGGCCGAGGCGCGCCTGCAGAAGCACTTCGCCGAGTACAACGTCTGGCGCAACATCGCCGCCGATCCCGTGGAGATGACGCCGCTCGGGCTGGTCGATGCGCAGAGCCTGGCGCCGCGCGATCTGGCGGTCTGCGATCTCGTCTATGCCGACCGCACTGGCGAGATCTACCAGGGCGTCTACAACGCCGATCACCGCTGGTACTATTTCCCGAAGATGAAGCGGGACGAGGCGGTGGTCATCAAATGCTTCGATTCGATGAAGGACGGCCGCGCGCGCTTCTCGCTGCACAGCGCCTTCGACGATCCAACCTCGCCGCCCAACCCCAAGCCGCGTCAGAGCATCGAAGTCCGGGCTTTCGCCTTCTTCGACTAGGCGCGTTCAGACGCGCCCGGCTAAGATTTCGAAATCGCGTCGAGGTGCTCGGCCAACTCCTCGGGCGCCGAGTAGAACGGCGTGTGGCCGCAGGCCATGCTGATGACCTTGCACGGCGTCATCTTCACCATCTTGCGCTGCATGTCGATCAAGATGGCATTGTCGTGTGTGCACTCGATGTACCAGCGCGGCACCGAGCCGAAGCGCTCTTCGGTGAGCGTCACCGGCGTGCGCGAGATAGTGAGCGGCTGTGGCCGCAGGCGCTCGATGGCGCGGTAGCGGTCCTCGGGCGGCACGTCCTCGTAGAACAGTACCGGCAGCTTGGCGCGGGCGAAGGTGTAGGTCGTGCCGTCGGGATTGAGCTCGCGTGAGCGGCGGAACAGCGAGTCGGGATACATGTCCGTCATGTCGCGGCCGGTCTTGCCGGAGGGCGGCAGCAGCGCAGTGATGTAGACCAGCGCCTTGATCTTGCGCCGCCGGGCCTCGCCGAGCTGGCTGATGGAAATGCCGCCCAGTGCATGGCCGACCACGACCGCCGGCTGCTCGAGCTTGTCGAGGATCTTCGCCAGCTTGTCGACGTTGTCGGCTAGCGTCACGTTGGCCGGCGGCGTGTCGTCCTTGCCGAGGCCGGGCAGGTCGGGGGCGCAGGTCTTGTGGCCCTTGGCCTCCAGCAGCGGCACCAGCTTCTCCCAGCACCAGCCGCCGTGGCAGGCACCATGGACGAGGACGAAATCCGCCACGATCCGTC
>CAMDQJ010000006.1 GCA_945905835.1 Asaia bogorensis | reverse complement strand
TAAAGCACTGCGTCGATGAACAGCCGGTTGTTCTTCGCCGTCACACCCACGTGCCCGTCACCGCCCGGCAGGAAATCCCTGATCCGTGCCCATTGGTCATCCCGCAATCCATAACGCCGTGTCATCGGTCAGCTCTCCTCGATGGCCGACCTCCTATGAATCACTTAAAATCCTCATTGGGAATCCCCTAATTGAGGACAGGCCCTAGCCTGTGGTCGAATTGGGGGGCTATCAAAGACGCCCCCACTAATGGTAGTGTGTTGGTTACATATGAGGGTAGTTCGATGCGTATCCGGCCCCATTTGAGTCACGCCTGCGCGGCGTTCTTCGGCGCGCTCGCGGTAGGGCTGATTGCGCCCCCGAACGGCTCGGCGCAAAGCGTGATCGAGACCTTTTCGACCACCTACAATTCCAATCCCGATCTTCTGGCGGCCCGGGCGACCCTGCGGCAGACCGACGAAACCCTGTCCCAGGCGGTCGCCAACTGGCGGCCGCGTATCTCGCAGTCGCTGGAATACAACAAGATCGAGGCGGATTCGTTCACCCGCCTGCGCAACCCGACCTATCTCGAATTGAACGGCCGTACGGCGCTTCTGTCGGTCACCCAGCCGCTGTTCCGCGGTGGCAAGACGGTGGCTGACACCAAGACCGCCGAGGCGAACATCAAGGCCCAGCGGGCCCTGCTGGCCGATACCGAGCAGACCGTGTTGCTGAATGCCGTCACGTCCTATGCCGACCTCTTGAGGGACCGTGGCATTGTCGAGGTGCGCAAGAACAACGTCCGGGTGCTAAGCGAGCAGCTGACCGCCACACGCGAGCGCTTCCGGGTGGGTGAGCTCACGATCACCGACGTTGCCCAGGCCGAGGCCCGCCGCGAGCAATCGGTGGCCGATCTGGTCCTTGCCGAAGCCACCGTGCGCATCGACGAGGCGGCGTATCAGCGCTCGGTCGGGCAGCGGCCCGGCGTACTCGGCGATTTGCCGCTCCTTGGCGCCATTCCGGGCTCCGAGGACGAGAGCATCGCGCTTGCCATGGATGCCGGCCCGCGCGCCGTGAGCGCCCAACACCGCATCACGGCAGCGGCCTACGGCATCAACAGCGCGGTCGGCGATCTGCTGCCCCAGGTCAACCTCGTCGGCTTCATGCAGCAGCAGTTCGACGTGTCGAACCCGACCGACGCCTTTTACAACTACGGTGTCCGTGTCCAGGCGACCGTGCCGATCTTCCAGAACGGCTCGGAATGGTCGAAGGTCCGCGCCGCCAAGGAATTGGCCGGCCAGCGCCGCAACGAGCTCGATAGCGCCCGCCGGCTGGCCGCCGAGACCGTAATCCGCGCCTGGCGTAACCTCGAGGCGGCACGCTCGCGCGTTACCTCGTTCGGCGCCCAGGTGAAAGCCAACGAAACCGCCCTGAACGGCGTCCGCCAGGAAGCGCAGGTCGGCTCGCGCACCACACTCGACGTCTTGAATGCCGAGCAGGAACTCCTTAATTCACAGGTGAACTTCATCACCGCCCGCCACGATGTGCAGGTGAACTACTACGCTGTCCTGTCCGGTATCGGACGCCTGACGGCGCGGTCGCTTGGATTGCCCGTCGAGTATTACGACGAAGACAAGTACTACAACGAAATAGGTTCCCGCTGGATCGGCGACTGGTCCAACGATACAGGGAGCAAAAAATGAGCGACACGAGAGGCGCAGGCAACGACCCCTCGATGGACGACATTCTGGCGTCCATCCGCAAGATCATCTCCGACGACGAAGCCCGCTCGACGATGGTCGGCGGCACCAGACAGGGCGCCCCGCAGTCGCGCCAGGCGCCGCCGCAGCGCGTCGAGCCGCGGTCGATGACGCCGCCTCCCGCAGCGGGCGCCCAGGACGACGTATTGCTGCTGACGGACATCGTCGAGGAGCCCCGGCAGGCTGCCCCTGTGGCACAGGCACCACCCCAGCCGGCGCCACGTCAGGCGCAGCCCGCGCCGTTTCCGCCGGCACCGACGATGCGGCCGGCAGCGCCCCCGCCCGCAGCGCGGATCGACCCGGCTCGCGCCACCGAAATGCCGCAACCCTCTGTCATCCATACGGCCCCGCCACCGCCGACGCGGCATGTCGTATCGGAGCAGAGTTTCCCCACCATGATGCAGCCCCGCCCACCGGCGCCGCAGGGCGTCACGCCAATCGGCACGGACCAGTCGCTCGTCGGCTCGAACGTCGCCGGCGTCGCCTCCTCGGCATTCGACCGGCTCAATCAGGCGGTCCAGGAAAGCGTGCCGCCGCCGGCCGCTCCCAATCCCGGACCGCCCGTGATGGCCGGCGGCAAGACCATCGAGGACATGGTCAAGGAGATGCTGCGGCCGATGCTGAAGGACTGGCTCGACCGCAACCTGCCGCCGATGGTCGAGCGGATCGTCGAACGGGAGATCGTTCGGCTGACCCGCCGCTGATCCAGGCGCCCTGAAGATCGAACGCCACGGGGTCACCTCCGTGGCGTTTTTCGTTATAAGGCTAATAGATGCTCGACAAGACGTACGATCCCAGAGAGATCGAAGCCCGCCGCTACCCCGAGTGGGAGAACTCCGGCGCCTTCAAGGCCCATCCCGATTCCCCCAAGCCGCCGTACTGCATCGTCATCCCGCCACCCAACGTCACCGGCAGCCTGCACATGGGCCACGCGCTCGACAATACCCTGCAGGACGTGCTGATCCGCTGGCGCCGCATGAAGGGCGACGACGTGCTGTGGCAACCGGGCACCGACCATGCCGGCATCGCCACGCAAATGGTCGTGGTGCGCAATCTAGAGCAGGAAGGCATCGGCCTCGCGGTCGAGGGCGCAGCGAAGGCTGACGCCAACAAGAAGCTGCTGAATCGCGAGGAGTTCTTGGCCAAGGTTTGGGAGTGGAAGGCCTATTCTGGCGGCACTATCATTAACCAGCTCCGCCGCCTTGGCGCCTCGGCCGACTGGAGTCGCGAGCGCTTCACCATGGATGAGGGCCTGTCGCGGGCGGTCCTGAAAGTCTTCGTCGATCTCTACAAGGCCGGCCTGATCTACAAGGACAACCGGCTGGTCAACTGGGACCCCAATATGCTGACGGCGATCTCCGACCTCGAGGTCGAGTCGCGCGAGGTGAGAGGGAGTCTCTGGTATTTCAAATACCCGATCGAGGGCAGCGCCGACGAGTTCATCATCGTGGCGACGACGCGGCCCGAGACGATGCTGGGCGATACCGGCGTCGCCGTGCATCCCGACGATCCTAAATGGAAGCATCTCATCGGCAAGCACGCCATCCTGCCGCTGGTCGGCCGCCGCATCCCGATCGTCGCCGACGAATATTCCGACCCGGAGAAGGGTTCGGGCGCGGTCAAGATCACGCCGGCCCACGACTTCAACGATTTCGAAGTGGGCCGCCGGCACAATCTCGAAGCCATCGGCATCTTCGACAAGTTCGCGCGCATCAACGACAAGGCGCCGGAGAAGTACCTCGGGCTGGACCGCTTCGAGGCGCGCAAGAAGATCGTGGCCGAGATGGAAGAGGCGGGCCTCGTCGAGAAGATCGAGCCGCATAGCCATGCCGTTCCCTACGGCGACCGCGGCGGCGTGCCGGTCGAGCCGTTCCTCACCGAGCAGTGGTACGCCGACGCCAAGAAGCTGGCTGTCGGCCCGATCGCAGCGGCGCTCGACGGCCGGGTGAAATTCGTGCCCGAGCGCGGACGGCAGGAATTCTTCCGCTGGATGGAGAACATCGAGCCGTGGTGCATTTCGCGCCAGCTCTGGTGGGGTCATCAGATCCCGGCGTGGTACGGCCCTGACAAGAAGGTCTTCGTCGCGCTCACCGAGAGCGAGGCCAAGACCGAAGCGCACGCGCATTACGGCAAGGACGAACCGCTGGTGCGCGATCCCGACGTGCTCGACACCTGGTTCAGCTCGGCCCTGTGGCCGTTCTCGACGCTCGGCTGGCCGGACAAGACGCCTGAGCTCGCCAAGTACTATCCGACCAGCGTGCTGGTGACCGGCTGGGACATCCTGTTCTTCTGGGTCGCCCGCATGATGATGATGAGCATGCATTTCATGCCCGACGTGCCATTCCGCACCGTCTACCTGCACGGACTGGTGACGGACGAGAAGGGCCAGAAGATGTCGAAGTCGAAGGGGAACGTGATCGATCCCCTCGAGCTGATTGATAAATACGGCTCCGATGCACTGCGCTTCACCATGACCTCGATGGCATCGGCATCGGCCGGCCGCCTGCGGCTTGCCACCGCGCGCGTCGAAGGCTCGCGCAACTTCGCCACCAAATTCTGGAACGCCACGCGCTTCGCCGAGATGAACGGTGCGGTGCTGCCCAAGGGCTTCGATCCGGCAACGGCGAAGCTCAGGGTCAACCGCTGGATGCTGGGCGAGCTGGCTCGCGCCAATCAGGCCGTCGACGGCGCCATCGCCGACTTCCGCCTCAACGACGCTGCGACGGCGCTCTACGAGTTCGTCTGGGGCATGGTCTGCGACTGGTATGTCGAGCTCACCAAGCCGATCCTGCAGGGCGAAGACGGGCCGGCCAAAGATGAGACGCGCGCCGTCACGGCCTATGTGTTGCGTGAGACGGCGAAGCTGATGCATCCCGTGATGCCCTTCATCACCGAAGAGATCTGGGACAAGACCGGCCATCGCGCCGAGCACGGCCCGCTGATTGCCCAGCCATGGCCCGTGCCGCCGGCACTCGATCCGGCCGCCGATGCCGAGATGGGCTGGCTGGTGAAGCTGATCTCCGACATCCGCTCGGCCCGCGCCGAGCTGAACGTGCCGGCGGGCGCCAAGCTGAAAATGCTGGTAGTCGGTGGCGACGGCACGACGGCCAAACGACTGGAGACGCATCGCCCGGCGATCGAGCGGCTGGCGCGCATCGAAGGCATAGAGCCCGCCGCGATTGCCCCGAAGGGCGCATTGCAGATCGTGGTCGGCGAGGCGACCTATGCGCTGCCGGTGACCGACGTCATCGACCTGAAAGCCGAGGGCGCGCGTCTGCAGAAGGAAATCAAGAAGCTGGCCGACGAGGTCGGCAAGATCGACGCCAAGCTCGGCAACGCGGCCTTCGTGTCGAAAGCGCCGGAAGAGGTGGTCGAGGAGCAGCGTGAGCGGCGCACGGCCGCCGAACAGACCCGCACGCGTTTGAGCACGGCGCTGGAACGGCTCGGGGCTTGATCTTCTGGGACCGCGGGCCTCCCGGTCCGCAATCGGGAAGTCCATAAAGCCCCGAAAGACGTACGGCTTCTCACAGTCTTCTCACTCCGGTGAGAAGCCTCGGATGCCTATTCTATAGGGGTTCTAGCCGATTCTTCTCACTTTTCGTTCACCACCCCTGAAAGGGCTGCGGACCACCTGGCGCTTACGACGCCTTCCTCAAATCCGGCACATACGGCCGGCTGGCGAAGTGTTCCTGGTTGTCGTCACTGGCGAACTTCAGGCCGGCGCGGCGGATGGCCTCGTCGTCGACCGGCTCGAGCGGCACGAAGTAGCGATCGTCGGTCTTGATGATCGTGTCGTTGTCGACGCGGTTGTAACAGATCAGCAGCGTCCAGCGCCGGTTGGCCGAGCGGTTGGCATCGGAGCGATGGATGGCGTTGCAGTGGAAGATCAGCGCGTCGCCGGCCTCGAGCTCGCAATACTCGATCGGGCATTGCTCGAGAATGTGCGGCATGCGCTTGGGATCGACCTCGTTCTGGGTCGGCGACAGCGGCGTGTGGTCGATGCGGCCGAGCCTGTGCGAGCCGGTCGCGATCTGCAGGCAACCGTTGTGGCGGTCGGTCTTGTCGAGAGCGATCATCACCGAGAGAAGGTCGGGCCGGATGCAGCCGTTGTAATACCAGTAGCCGTAGTCCTGGTGCCATTCCCAGGCGCCGCCGACTTCGGGCTCCTTGGCCGTGAGCTTCGACTGGTAGTGATAGACAGGACCACCCAAGAGTTCGGCCGAAGTATCGACCATGCGGTTGGTACGCGCGGCCAGGCCATAGACGCTGTCGCCGGCGCGGTTCCACAGCGCAATGCGCGTCGAGCGGCCTTCGCCGTCGCGGCGGTCGAGGATGCTGCTGCGTACCGCGGGATCTTCCTCCATGGCGCGCGTCAGCAGCTTCACCTCGTCGGGCGCGAACAGGCCGCGCGCGTAGGTGAAGCCCTTCTCGTTGAATTCGGCCATCTGCGCCGGGCTGAGCACGTTGGGCATGGTTTCCTCGACCTAAGCGGAGCGGAAGACGTTCCGGCCGCCTTCTTCGGATACGGCGATTTTACGCCCAAGTTGCTCGCGCGTCAGCATGTCGTCGAGCACGGCGGGCTAAAATCGCCGAAGAACTCCAGGGTGTACGCGGATCGATCATTTCACCAGCGCCTTGATCTCGTCGGCGCTAAAACCCGCTTCAGCCAAAACGCTCGCGGTGTGCTCGCCGAGCTTCGCTACCTTCGGTCCGCTTTGCAGCTTGGAGTAGGAGAAGCGGAAAGGCGGTGCGGGTGAGTTGTAGGCTCCGGCGCTGTCCTCGATGGTGCAGAGCGTTCCGCGATGCTCGACCTGAGGGTCCTGCAGTGCCTCGGTCACGGTGAGGTAGGGCGAGCAGGGCACGCCGTGTTTCTCCAGCGCCGTGATGCACTCCGTGACAGTGAGCTTTCTGGACCATTGCTCGAACTCGTCGACGAACTTGTCCCAGTTCATGCGCCGGTCGGCGTATTTCTCGAAGCGCGGGTCGGTGAGCCAGTCGCGTCGGCCGGCCGCCGTCGCCATGTCCTGGAAGGTCTTCTCGCTCGCCGTCGCCAGCATGACGTAGCCGTCCTTGGCTTCGACCGGCCCGTACATCGGCCGCGACGGCATCTCGAAGTCGAACTGCGCGCGGTTCACCTCGCCCAGAAGCATGCCGATCAGCGTCTCGAACATCGACACGTCGACCATCTGGCCTTTGCCGGTGACGTGGCGCTGATGCAGCGCCGCCAGGATGCCGCCCATGGCGTAGGCGCCCGAGGCGTAGTCGGCGACGAAGATGCCGCAATTGTCCGGCCGCGTTCGGCCTTGCTGGTAGAAGAGGTGCGCCTGGTCGTAACCGGTCGAGGCGTGGATCACCGGCGCGTAGGCCGGCCGCCCGGCGCCCGGGCCGGTCTGGCCGTAGCCCGAGATGGCGCCGTAGATGATCCTGGGATTGACCTTGGCGAGCTCCGGATAGTCAAGACCGAGCCGCTTCATGACGCCCGGGCGATAATTCTCCACCACGATGTCGACGACCTTCACCAGCTTCTTCACCGCCGCGATCGCCTCGGGCTTCTTGAGGTCGAGCACGATCGAGCGTTTGCCGGCGTTGAGCTGGCCGAACATGGTGCCGGCGCCGTCGCGCTGCACCGGCCGGCTGCGCATCAGGTCGCCCTCGGGCGATTCGATCTTGATTACGTCGGCGCCCATGTCGGCCATCAGGCGGCTGCAATGGGGACCGGCGATGGTGGTCGAGAAATCGAGGATACGAACGCCACTCAGAGGGCGGGGGCCCGGGGGGCGTGGATTGCCGTCTGACATTCGATCACCGCCCCAGCAGGATGAGAACCACGCCGCCGACCACCAGGATGCTGCCGATCCATTCCCCGGAAGAGGGGCGTTCCTTGAGCACGAGATGCGAGGCGATGAAGGTGAAGACGAGTTCGATCTGGCCGACCGAGCGCACGAGTGCGGCGTTCTCCAACGTCATGGCCAGCGCCCAGCCGGCCGAGCCCATGACGCTGAATAGCCCGACCCAGATCGACGAGCGCCAGTGCAGCGCCACCTTGCCGAGTTGCGGGCGGTCGCGATACGCCAGATAGGCGCACATCAGCACGACCTGGATGGTGTTCATGCAGGCGAGCGTCGTGATGCCCTTGATCAGAAAATCGTCGCTCGGCAGCAGCTTGGAGGCTTCGCGAATGCCGCCGGCAGCAACGGCGAAGACGGCGCCCGACAGGATGCCGAAGAGCGCGCCCTTGTGCGTCAGGTCCGCCAGTACACCGCGCACGTCGGAGAATTTTCCGCGCACGCTCAGGATGGCGACACCGCCGAGGCAGATCAGGATGCCGGTCCAGGCCAGCGCATGCAGCGGCTCGCTGGCGATGAAGGTGGCGAAGATCGCCACGAAGACCGTTTCCGTCTTCGAGTAGACCGTGCCGACCGCGTAGTTGCGCAGCGAAAAGGCGTGGATCATGAGCGACGTGGCGACGATTTGCGCAACGCCTGCAATCGTCACCCAAATCAGGAAACCGAGAGAAAGCATCGGCACCGCGCGGCCTGTGCCCCATACCAGGAAGGCCAGCATGCCTAGCGCCAGGGGCGCGCCGTAGAGATAGCGCACGAAGTTCGCGCCATCGACGCTCAGCAGCCCGCGAATCTTCTGCTGCATCGTCGTGCGGATGTTCTGACACAGCGCAGCGAAGATGGTGATCGGTATCCAGAGCGGCACGGCATTTCCCCCTTGAGGCAGTGTATGGCCTCGACCGGCCGCCGTCTGCGGCCTAAATTTTCGCGCAGCGGCAAGGCGCGGCGGGAACGCGGCGTCCGCGTCAGGAGCTTGGGAGAGAAAAACGGATGTTCGATGCGATCTTGACCAGCGCTCTCAGGGCCATGCCGGTGTTCGGCGCGCATTTCGGCGTCACCCTCATGATCCTGATCGGCGGCGTGCTGATCTACCGCGCCGCGACCCCGCAGGACGAGACTCGTCTCATCCGGGAAAACAATGTCGCGGCGGCCATTGCCTTTGGCGCTGTCATCCTCTCGCTCGCCCTGCCGCTCGCGGCATGCCTGGCGCGCAGCGTCAGCATTCCCGACATCATCGTCTGGGGCGTCGTTGCGCTGGTGCTGCAACTTGGAACGTTCTTCGTCTCGAGTTTCGTCTTCCGCGACCTCGTGCAACGCATCGAGCGCGGCGAGTCGGCCTCGGCAGTGGTGCTGGGCGCCACTCATCTCGGGGTGGCCGCGATCAACGCCGCAGCCATCGCCGGTTGAGAGCTCGGCATGAGCGATGTTCTCAAGCGCCTGCTGCTGTGGGCGGTGATCGTCGTGGCTCTCTACGGGGCGAGCAATTTCTTCGATGCCGAGGATTTCTCCGGACCGCGACGGCCGGTGCCGCCGGAGGAGGGTGGGGGCGCTGGCTGAAGACTGAACCGGCCTTGCCACCGAGCGGCAGAACCCCCTCGGAAGCGTTCATGGAAATGACCATCGAGGAAAGCAGCCGTGACGGCGACGATGTCATCGGCACGGCTTTCCTGGTCGGCCGCGACACCTGGGTGACCGCCGCTCACGTCGTCCAGGGCTGCACCGCCGCCTATGTCCGCGCTGGCGGCGAGTGGCGTCCGGCCCCCGCCATCAAGATCCACGGCTCGGCCGATCTCGCCGTGTTCGAAGCCCGCCAGGACGACCGCACCGTCGCCCTCAAGCTTTCCGACCGCGATCCGGCCGCCGGTGAGACCGCCGTCCATGTCGGCTTTGCCCGCGGCGAGTTCACCTCCCTCGAAACCCGCCTCAGCGCCGCCGCCGATGTGCGCCAGCTGGCCCGTCCGGACGCCGCCGTCTCTCAGGTCTGGGTCTGGGTCTGGGCCCTGGGCGCCGTCGGTCGAGGCCGCCTCAACGGCGTCTCCGGTGGCCCGCAGCTCAATGCCAGCGGCGCCGTGCAGGGTGTCACCATCTCCTACGCCGGCACACCGATGCGCCTGACGACGGCTCCGGTATCCAGCCTGCGCGGCTTCCTGCCGGCCTCGGTCCAGTATGCCTCGACCGGCGGCACGCAGATCGAAGGCCGCAGCGCCGCCCATGCCGCCCAGCTTCGCGCCAATGGCAGCGTCACCTCGGTCTACTGCGCCAGCACGACCTCGACCCGCTCGCTGCCGCGCACCTAAGCCCCGTACTTAGGGCGGAACGGCCCTTGTTCAGCGCCTAGGCATCGCAGGCGCGCATCGCTAAAGTCCCGCCGAATTCAGGCGGAGATCACAGAGCGATGGCCAAGAAGAAGCAACCCAAGCTGCATCCCAATCCGACCCTCGACAAGGCGCTGATGCCCTCCCGGCACACCACCGTCGGGCCGGAGCGCGCGCCGCACCGTTCCTACCTCTACGCCATGGGGCTGACCGACAAGCAGATCGCCCAGCCGATCGTGGGCGTCGCGACCTGCTGGAACGAGGCCGCGCCCTGCAATATCTCGCTCAACCGCCAGGCCCAGGCCGTGAAGATCGGCGTCGACCGTTCCGGCGGCACGCCGCGCGAATTCACCACCATCACCGTGACCGACGGCATAGCCATGGGCCATCAGGGGATGAAGTCCTCGCTGGCCAGCCGCGACCTGATCGCCGATTCGGTCGAGCTCACCATGCGCGGCCATTGCTACGACGCCATGGTCACCCTGGCCGGCTGCGACAAGTCGCTGCCGGGCATGATGATGTCGATGCTGCGTCTGAACGTGCCGTCGGTGTTCATGTATGGCGGCTCGATCCTGCCCGGCCAATTCCGCGGCAAGGACGTGACCGTGGTCGACGTGTTCGAAGGCGTCGGCATGCATGCCGCCGGCAAGTTCACCGACGCCGACCTGCACGAGCTCGAGTGCGCCGCCTGCCCATCGGCCGGTTCCTGCGGTGGCCAGTTCACCGCCAATACCATGGCCTGCGTTTCCGAGGCGATCGGGCTGGCGCTGCCGGGCTCGGCCGGCGCGCCGGCGCCCTATGAAACCCGCGATCAATACGCCGAGGCCTCGGGCGAGGCGGCGATGAACCTGCTGCGGCTCGGCATCCGGCCGCGCGACATCTGCAGCCGCGAGGCGTTCGAGAACGCCGCCGTCGTCGTGGCCGCCACCGGCGGCTCGACCAATGCCGGGCTGCACCTGCCGGCAATGGCGCACGAATGTGGCATCAAGTTCGACCTGCATGACGTCGCCAAGATCTTCAAGAAGACGCCGTACATCGCCGACTTGAAGCCGGGCGGAAAGTACGTGGCCTTCGACCTGTTCAAGGTCGGCGGCATCCCGATCGTCATCAAGGAGCTGCTCGATGCCGGCCTGCTGGTCGGCGACGTGCTGACCGTAACGGGCAAGACCTTGGCCGAGAACCACAAGGACGTGAAGTTCCCGGATAACCAGGATGTCGTCTATCGCGTGAAGAACTGCATCACGCCGACCGGCGGTGTCGTGGGCCTGCGCGGCAACCTCGCGCCCGACGGCGCCATCGTGAAGGTGGCCGGCATGCAGCGGCTGGTCTTTACCGGCCCGGCGCGGTGCTTCGATTCGGAAGAGGCGGCGTTCGACGCCGTGGTGAAGAAGAAGTTCAAGGACGGCGACGTGATCGTCATCCGCTACGAAGGTCCCAAGGGCGGGCCTGGCATGCGCGAGATGCTGTCGACGACCGCGGCGCTCTACGGCATGGGCGCGGGCGAGAAGGTGGCGCTGATCACCGACGGCCGGTTCTCCGGCGGCACGCGCGGCTTCTGCGTCGGCCATGTCGGGCCCGAGGCGCAGATCGGCGGTCCGATCGGCCTTTTGAAGAACGGCGACATGATCACCATCGACGCCGTGAAGGGCACACTCTCGGTCGATCTTTCCGAGAAGGAGCTGAAGAAGCGGCGCAAAGCCTGGAAGCCCAAGAACAACGGCTATACCTCAGGCGCACTGTGGAAATACGCCCAGCTCGTAGGGCCCGCGGTCGATGGCGCGCTGACACATCCAGGTGCCAAGAAAGAAAGTCACGTCTTTGCCGATATCTAGACGGGCGCTGGGCGCGGCGGCTCTCGCTACGCCCTTCCTGGGGCGTGCGGGCTGGGCGCAGGCTTGGCCCAGCAAGCCGGTGCGCATCGTCGTGCCGTTCAATCCGGGCGGCGCCATCGATGCGCTGGTGCGGGTGATCGGCGACGGGCTGACGCAACGATTGGGGCAGCAGGTGCTGGTCGATCCCAAGCCGGGCGCCAACACCATCGTCGGCGCCGAGATCGTCGCCAAGGCTCCGGGCGACGGCTACACCTTCCTGATCACCACCAACTCCAGGCACACCAACAATCCGACACTCTACGCCAAGCTGCCGTTCGATCCGGCCAAGGACCTGATCCCGGTCTCGCTGGTCTCGCTCGGTACCATCCTGGTTGCCGCCAAGGCAGATGCACCGTTCAACGACCTCAAGGGCATGGCGGCGTGGGTGAGGGGCCTGGGCCGGCCCGCCACCTATGGGAGCTGGGGCATCGGCTCGAGCGGCCATCTCTATGGCCTGATATTCGAGAAGGCGCTCGGCGGCGCCTACAGTCACGTGCCCTATCGCGGCGATGTGCCGGCGCTGCAGGATGTCGCCAATGGCGGGCTCGACCTGACATGGGCCAGCCCGACCAGCGCCAAGCCGCAGATCGCGTCCGGCCGCGCAAAACCGCTCGCGGTCGCTGGCGCCAAGCGATCGGCCTCGATGCCGGAGCTCTCGACCTTCGCCGAGCAGGGCGTGCCGGGCTTCGACCTCAGCCTGTTCGTCGGTGCCTACGCAACTGCAGGAACGCCTGTCGAGATCGTCGAACGGATGCAGCGCGAGATCAAAGCCGTGATCGTGCAGCCCGATGCCGCCGAGAAACTGATCGCACAGGGCCAGACGCCGGTTGGCTCGACACCCAAGGAACTGGCCGACGTGCTGGCGCGCGAAACGCCGATCTGGGCCGAGCTGATCAAGCAGTCGGGCGCCAAGGTGGAGTAGGAGACCCCGGTGACCGCCTACGACCTGAAGCCGCCGACCTACAACGCCAGGCTGACCGAGGTCGGGCGCGGCACGCCGATGGGCGAGTTGCTGCGCCGCTACTGGCATCCGGTCGGCATCAGCGCCGACGCCAGCGACACGCCGCGGCCGGTGAAGATTTTGGGCGAGGACCTGATCCTGTTCCGCGACGGCAAGGGCCGGCCGGGCCTTGTCTATCCGCGCTGCTGCCATCGCGGCACGACGCTCTACTACGGCAAGATCGAGGAAGGTGGCATCCGCTGCTGCTATCACGGCTGGCTGTTCGACGTCGAAGGCCACTGCCTGGAAATGCCCTGCGAGCCCAACCCGCGCGGCGCGCAATGCCAGCGCGTGCGCCAGCCGTGGTACCCGGTGCAGGAACGCTACGGCCTGCTGTTCGCCTATCTCGGGCCGGCGGAGAAGAAGCCGGTGCTGCCGCGCTACCAATGCCTCGAGGAGATGGCGCCGGGCGAATTCGTCGAGACCGACAATTCCAGCATCGGCAGCGGCGGCATGGTGATCGCGCCGTGCAACTGGCTGCAGCATTTCGAGAACGTCGTCGATCCCTACCACGTGCCGATCCTGCACGGCACCTTCAGCGGCGCGCAGTTCGTCGAGCAAATGGGCGCCTTCCCCAAGGTGAAGTTCGAGTACGGTCTGGCCGGCGTGAAGGCGACGTCGATCCGCCCCGGTCCGGATGGCAAGCGCTTCCGCCGCATCACCGAAGCCGTGCTGCCGACGCTGCGCGTCGTGCCCAACCCGCGCGTCGCGCAATACGGCATGGTCGAGTCTATCGGCTGGACCGTGCCGGTCGATGACACGCACTACCGCATCTATGTCGCGGGGCGCGTGAAAGAAAAGGGCGAGCTCAGCAAGTTCAGGTCACGCTACAACGGCAAGACCTGGGACGAACTCACGCCCGAGGAGCACCAGAAATATCCCGGCGATGTCGAGGCGCAGGTTGGCCAAGGGCCGATCACCTTCCATTCCGAGGAGCACCTGATGTCGTCGGACCAGGGCGTGTCGATGCTGCGGCGGCTGCTGCAGAGGCAGCTCGATACAGTGGCCAAGGGCGGTGATCCGGTCGGCGTCGTATTCAGCGAGAACGACGCTTATGTCCGTTTCGACGCAGGCCAGTACCTCGAGGATCCGTCAGCCTAGGTCGGCGCCGACGGCATCGGCGACCGACGCGAAGCCGTCGCGCGCCAGCAGCGCTGCCAGCTCGTCCTTGATGCGCCGCACCAGCGGCGGACCATCGAACACCAGCGCGCTGTAGAGCTGCACCAGTGTCGCACCGGCGCGGATCTTGGCGTAGGCGTCGGCGCCGGAGCCGACGCCGCCGCAGCCAATCAAGGGAAACTTCTTTTCGACCCGAAGCGCTGCCTTGCGCAGGACCTCGGTCGACAAAGCCGTGAGCGGCGCACCGGAGAGGCCACCGGCCTCGCCGCGACGGACGGAACGGAGCGAGGGCGAGCGCGACAAGGTCGTGTTGCCGATGATCAGCCCGTCGACCTGCAGGGAGCGGCAAACCTCGACGATGTCGTCGAGGTCATCGTCAGTCACGTCGGGCGCGATCTTCACCAGCAGCGGCACCTTGCGGCCGGCGATGGCGCCCTCGACGCGCTGGACGAGGTCGGTGAGCTGGGCGCGGCCCTGCAGGTTGCGCAGGCCCGGCGTATTGGGCGAGGAGACGTTGCAGACGAGATAGTCGGCATGCGCTGCAAGTGCCGCAGCACAGGCGACATAGTCGCCGGCACGGTCGGTACTGTCCTTGTTGGCGCCGACATTGACGCCGACGACGCCGCGTCGCGACCTGCGGCTCAGCCTTGAGAGGGCCACGTCCAGACCCTGGCCGTTGAAGCCCATGCGATTGATGACGCCGCCATCCTCGGCCAGCCGGAAAAGGCGCGGGCGTGGATTGCCGGGCTGCGGCTTGGGCGTCACCGTGCCGATCTCGACCAGGCCGAAGCCGGCAGCGAGCATGGCGTCGGGCACCTCGGCGTTCTTGTCGAACCCCGCCGCCAGGCCGATCGGATTGGGCAGCGTGCGTCCCCAGACGGTGACGCCCAGCGATACAGCGTCAGGCCTGCTGTCTTTCGGCACGAGCCCCGTCTTCAGCCCCGCGATCGCAAGACTATGCGCCGTTTCGGCGTCGAGACGGGAGAACAGCTGGTCGGCGAGACGAAACCAGACGGCCATGCAGTCCTATTGCCGGCCTGAGCCGCCGCCGAGCTGAGGCACGCGGGCGGGCGAATCGTCGAACAGGGTGCGGAAGAGCTGCGAGAACAGCTCGGCGACCTGGGGATCCTCCGGACTGCTGGCGTCGACCCAAGCAGTCGTCTGCGACAGCGCGAGATCGTTGCGGCAGTAGACGCCAAAGACATAGACCTTGCCCGGCACCGCCGGTCGGTGGCGCATCGCGCCGTTGCAAACCGAGTCGCCGCCGAGGTCGTTCGCCGGATCGAATATCACCATCAGGCGATAATCCGGACGCTGCTTCTCCACCGGCTTGTCGTAGGTAAAGGTAAGTTTAACGCGCGGCTTGCCGGCCTGCATGACCGGCAGCAAGCGGCGCGCGGTGTCGTCGGCGGCCATCGACGCGAAGGGATTGCCAAACATCTCGACGCGGAAGACCTTGCCGTCGTGGGCTTGGCGGAATTCGTTGTAGTCGTACTGCGTTGCGTACTGCACGCCGCCGATGGTCGCTGCGTGAGCGACGAGAGGAATTGCAGCTGCTGTGAGCAGGGCGGCTGAAAGCTTGGCAATGCGGCGCATGGAGCGATCTCCTCGGGGCTCATCTTACGGTGAACGATGCGGCGATAATACGATCACCGCACGTCACATTGTCGCGACGCACGAGTCAGGCTGGCGTAAGCGTCAGACGTCGAGGTCGCGCGCGAACTTGGCGTTCTCCTGGATGAAGGCGTAGCGCTTCTCGGGCTTGCGGCCCATCAAATCCTCTACAAGAGTCGCCGTCCGCATCGCGTCGCGGCGGGCGTCGACATCGGCGGCGGTCGGTACATCGACCTGCAGCAGGATGCGGCGGGTCGGATCCATCGTCGTCTCGCGCAGATGCACCGACTGCATTTCACCCAGACCCTTGAAGCGCGTCATGTCGACCTTGCCGTTGCCGGCGAAGACCGTGCTCAGAAGTTCGTCCTTGTGCGCATCGTCGTGCGCATACTCTGTCCGGCCGCCGCGCGTCATGCGATAGAGCGGCGGCTGGGCGATGAAGAGATGGCCGTTCTCGATCAGCTTCGGCATCTCGCGATAGAAGAACGTCATCAAGAGCGAGGCGATGTGGGCGCCGTCGACATCGGCGTCGGTCATGATGATGACCCGCTCGTAGCGCAGCTTGTCGTCGCTGTAGTGGGTGCCGGTGCCGCAGCCCAGCGCCAGGATCAGGTCCTGCACTTCCTGGTTCTCGCGCAGCTTGTCGGCGCTGGCGCTCGCCACGTTCAGGATTTTGCCCCGCAGCGGCAAGATCGCCTGGGTCTCGCGATTGCGCGCCGACTTGGCCGAACCGCCTGCTGAGTCGCCCTCGACCAGGAAGATCTCAGTGCCGGTCGACGCGGTGTTGCTACAGTCGGCGAGCTTGCCGGGCAGCCGAAGCTTGCGTGTCGCGGTCTTGCGCTGCTGCTCGCGGTCCTGCTTGCGACGCAGCCGGTCCTCGGCCTTGGCGACGACGTGGTCGAGCAGGACGTTGCCGGCTTCCTTGTCGCCCGTCAGCCAATGCTCGAAATTGTCGCCGACGATGGTCTCGACCAGCTTGGTCGCCTCGACGCTGACGAGTTTCTCCTTGGTCTGGCCCTGGAACTGCGGCTGCTCGATGAAGATCGAGACAAGGCCCGCCGCACCTTCGATCACGTCGTCGGCGGTAATGATCGAGCCCTTGCGGTTGCCCGTGAGGTCGGCGTAGCGCTTCAGCCCGCGCAACAGGGCGCTGCGGAAGCCCGATTCGTGCGTACCGCCTTCGATCGTCGGCACTGTATTACAGTAGGAGCGGACGAAGCCTTCCTCGTCGTTCGGCCACCACACCGCCCATTCGACCTTGCCGCCGGCCGTGCCGTTGGTCTCGCTCTTGGCTTCGCCGGCGAACGGCTGCGGCACGACCGTGGGCCGCGTGCCGATCTCGGAGAGCAGATAGTCTTTCAGGCCGCCCGCAAAATGGAACGTATCCTCCGCCGGAATCGCCAATCCCTTGGGCAATGTGCCGGCTTCTGCCTTCCATCGAATCTCGACGCCGCGGAACAGGTAGGCCTTGGAGCGCGCCATGCGGTAGAGCCGTTCCGGATCGAACAGCTGCTTGCCGAAGATTTCCGGATCGGGATGGAAGGTAACAGTGGTGCCGCGCCGGTTGGGGGCGGGGCCCGTCGACTTCAGCTTGCTGACCGGCTTGCCCTTGGAGAATTTCTGCGTCCAAGACTGGCGATCGCGCGCCACCTCGACGGTCAATTCGTCGGACAGCGCATTCACCACCGACACACCGACGCCATGCAGTCCGCCCGAGGTGGCGTAGATCTTGCCGTTGAACTTGCCGCCGGAATGCAGCGTCGTGAGGATGACCTCGAGCGCCGATTTGTTCTTGAATTTCGGATGCGGGTCGACCGGGATACCGCGGCCGTTGTCGCGCACCAGGATGCGGTTGCCGTTCAGAAACTCGAGATGGATGGTGTCGGCGTGGCCGGCGACGGCCTCGTCCATGGCATTGTCGAGCACTTCGGCCACGAGATGATGCAACGCGTTCTGGTCCGTGCCGCCGACATACATGCCCGGCCGCTTGCGGACCGGCTCGAGGCCTTCGAGGACCTCGATGTCGCGCGCGGTGTAAGACTTGTCCTTGGGACCGGCCCCGACACGCTTGCCGCCTCCAGACCGATCGAAAAGATCGCCGTTCTTGGCCATTGTTCTTGTCTTCCTGCCGGCCCGCGGGAGAGGGATCGCTTGGTGGCCGGTGTTCCATTGATATGGTAGGAAAACCCCGGAAACGCAACCATATCCGGTGGAGATTTGATGGCTGAGGCTGTGCGCGACCCGATCATCCGCACCGTTCCCCAGCCGGCCGATATGAACGGCAATGGCGACATTTTCGGCGGCTGGGTGCTGTCGCAGATGGATGTCGCGGGTGGCACCCTGGCGGCCCGGGTGGCCAATGGCCGCGTGGCGACGGTCGCCATCACCGCCATGACCTTCGTGCAGCCGACCAAGGTCGGCGACCTGGTGTCTATCTATGGCGAGAGGAGCAAGGTCGGCAGGACGTCGATCACGATAGCGCTCGAAACAGTGGTGCAGCGCCGCCACGATCCGACGCCAATCCAGGTCACGCACGGAACCTACGTCTTCGTCGCCATCGACAATGACGGCAAGCCGCGCGAGGTGGCGAAGTGAGGCTGCTCGTTCTTCTGCTCGTCATCGCCGGGCTCGCCGTTCCGTCCGTGGCCTGGGCGCATCCGCACATCTGGATCTCGCAGGTCGTGCGCGTCATCGCCAAAGACGGCCAGTACACCCATGTCGAGATCTAATGGCGGTTCGATCCTTATTGGAGCGAGATCGAGATCCCGTCGATCGATGAGGACAAGGATGGCCGCTTCTCGCCCCAGGAAGTAGGTCTGCTCGCCAAGGACATGATGCCCGAGTTGAAGCCCTACGGTTTCATGACCTGGCTGAATACGGGCGCCGCCGATTTCCGTCCGCCCAGGGATCCCGCCTTCAACGCCCGCATCGACGATCCGGCGAGCTTCGTGCCGAGCGACTGGGACCGCAACGCCGGCGACCAGAGTGCAGGGCAGCTCCCCATGCCGCCCAACAAGACGGTGCAGCCGCCGGTGCCGCAGAAGCGCGGACCGCGCAATCTCGTCTACGTCATGCGCTTCGAGCTGCCCAAGCCCAGCAAGACCGTGTCGGTAACGACATTCGATCCCGAAGATTTCATTCGCATCGAAGCCGACCAGAAAGCCGTGGCGGCGGGGTGCAAACTCGCCAAGCACCCGACGCACAAGGCGGAATTCATCCGCGGCTATCCGATCTTCGCTGACGTCGTGACGTGCCAGCTGCCGTGAAGTCCGCAATCCTGCGCTCGCCCTTCCTGTGGGTCGGCCTGCTGTTGCTCCTGGCCCTCGCCGGCGCCCTGGTATTCAGCGACGGCGTCGCCGACCTCGCGCGCTATTCGTCCGACTATCAACGCCGCATCCAGCACACGCTGGCGACGTCGCTGAGGGATATCCGCAGCGGCTCGCAGTCTGCGGCGCTCTGGACTCTGGTCGTGGTCTGCTTCGGCTACGGCGCCGTGCACACGCTCGGTCCCGGTCACGGCAAGGCCGTTGTGGTGGCGTACTTCCTCGATGCCGCCCGGCCGCGCGCCTGGATGGAGGGCATCTTCGCCGGTGCCTGGATCGCTTTCACGCACACGCTGGCGGCACTGCTGCTCGCGGCCGCGCTCAAGGCATTCAGCACGGTGAGCTTGCTGGGCGCCCTGCGCGAAGTGCGCAATGTCGACATCGTGTCCTATGTCCTGATCCTGCTGATCGGCTTCTGGCGGCTGTGGGCGGGGCTGACCGGCCGAGTCCATGAGCATGTCGGCCATGGGCACGATCATCATGGCCATGACCACGATCATCCACATCACCACGATACCAAGCAGCGCACCGTCGCCGGCTGGCTGCTGCTGACGGCAGCCGGCGTGGCACCGTGCGCCGGCGCACTTGTCGTCGTGCTGCTGGCGGTGGCGCTCGACGTCATCTGGGCCGGCGTGGTCGGCGTGCTGGCCATCGCCTTCGGCATGGCGATCACGCTCGCCATCATCGGCATGGCCTCGATGCTGGCGCACCGACTGATCGTGGGCGAAGGCCGCGCACAGGAGATCGGCCGATTCACCGCGATCGCGGCCTCGCTGATCGTGATCGCGACAGCCGGTACGCTGCTGCTGGGCTCGCTCGAACGCTTCATCCGCTGAGCCTTCGGATGGCGAATCCCATAACGCCTGCCGCACGTCGCGGCCTCTGCTCGGCGTACTCTTCATGTGCGCTACCTGCGCGCTGTTTCCGATCATGAACGGGATCGTGAAGCTCCTGGCCGCGACCTACGACCCTAAGCAGATCGTGTGGTTCCGCATCACCACGCATCTGGTCCTGGTCGCCCTGGTCTTCACGCCACGCATGGGAGTCAGCCTTTTTCGCACGCGACAGATCGGCTCGCAGGTCATCGTCTCGTCGATGATGCTGATGTCGACGCTTCTGTTCTTCTCGGCCGTCAAATACGTGGGCGTAGCTGAGGCGATCTCGATCTCCTTCGTGGCGCCGTTGCTCGTGGTCTTCCTGGCCTGGCCGCTGCTCGGCGAGCGTATCACGCCGGTCAGGCTGACGGCCGTCGTGCTGGGATTCGTCGGCGTGCTGGTCGTCATCCGGCCCGGCAGCTCAGTCTTCCAGTGGGCCTCGCTCATGCTGGTGGGCAGTGCGGTCTGCTACGCCATCTACCAGATCTACATTCGCCGTCTGGCTGGCGTCGACCATCCGGCGACCTCGATCTTCTACAGCGTGCTGCTCGGCACGATCGTCATGTCGTCGGTCGTGCCCTTCGTGTGGAAGACGCCGGTGAACTGGACCGACTGGGCGCTGTTCTGCTCGACCGGCGCCATGGGCGCGCTCGGCCACTACTGCGTCGCGCGCGCCATGACCTATGCCTCAGCCAATTTCGTGGCGCCGTTCAACTACACGCAGATGATCGGCTCGGTGATCGTGGGCTACTTCCTGTTCGCCGAGGTACCCGACCTCTACGTCTGGTTGGGTACCGCCCTAATCGTCTCAGCCGGCCTGCTCGTCGGCTGGCGCGGACGCTCAGAGGCCAAGCGCTGACAGGTCCGGCGCGCGGCGGTGGAAATCCGTCGCGTCCTGGTAGGCCTTGCCAAGCTTCAGCACATCGCGCTCGGCATAGGGCTTGCCGACGATCTGCAGGCCGAGCGGCAGGCCCGAGGAGAAGCCGCACGGCATGGAAAGCGCGCACAGGCCGAGATAGTTGCCGGGCCGCGTCAGGTAGCCCGGAATGGGCGAGGTCTCGTCGACTTCCGACAGCAGGATCGCCGGCACAGCGACGGCCGGCAGCAGCAGGGCGTCGTAGGGACGCATCCACTCGTTGAAGAGGACGCGGCGCTCGGCCATGCGGCGCAGTTCCTCGGCGTAGCCCCCCGGTGCGAATCCCTTGGCAAGCAGGGCGCGACCGCGCACGCCAAGCCCGATGGCCTGGCCCATGTCCTCGATCCAGTCGCGATGCAGCGAGAACATCTCCGACGTCGAGATGACGCCGGTGGCACGGGCCATGTCGAAGAACCATTCCGGCAGCTTCGCTGCCTCGACGATGGCGCCGGCCTGCTCGAAGGTCTTGGCCGCGGCCTGCCAGGCGGCGACGACATCGGGATGCATAAAGTCCGGCAACTGGCTCTTGTCAGGCATGGCGACGCGCATGCCTTTGATGGAGCCGCCCTTGGTCGCGGCCGTAAAATCCTCGAGCGGTTGGCCGAGCGTCGTCGGATCGCGCGAATCGGGTGCGGCCAGCGCGTTCAGCATCAGGGCGCAATCCTCGACCGAGCGGGCCATCGGGCCGATCGAATCGAGCGACCAGCTCAAAAGCATGGTGCCGGAAAGGCCGATGCGGCCGAACGTGACCTTGAGGCCGACCAGCCCGTTGAAGGCGCAGGGAATGCGCACCGAGCCGCCGGTGTCGCTGCCGATGCCGGCCGGGGCGAGACGCGCTGCCACCGAGACGCCGGTGCCACTCGACGAGCCGCCCGGTACGCGGTGTGCTCTCAGGTCCCAGGGATTCCATGGCGCGCCCATCAGCGGGTTGGTGCCCCAGCCGCCGAAGGCAAACTCGACCATATGCAGCTTGCCGAGCGGCACCATGCCGGCAGCGGTCAGCCGCTCGACGGTGTTCGAGGTTTCCGTGGCGACGCGCTTTTCCAGCATCTTGGAGCCGCCGGTGCCAACACGGCCCGCGATGTCGCAGAGATCCTTGTAGACGACCGGCAGGCCATGCAGCGGCCCCATCGGAAAGCCCGAGGCGCGTACTGAATCGGCCGCATCGGCCATCGCGCGCGCTTCCTTGGCATAGACCTCGGTGAAGGCGTGCAGCTTGCCGTCGGCCTTTGCGATACGGGCAAGCAGGGCATCGGCGATTTCGCGCGACGAGAAGCGCTTGGCGGCGAGACCGGCCGAAAGCTCGGTAAGTGTCAGGTCATGTATGCCCATGTCAGTAGGTCGTCCCTAGTAAGTTGCCCGGCCGCCGGAAAGATCGAATGTCGCGCCGGTGCTGAAGCTGCACTGGTCGGAGGAGAGCCAGGCCACCATCGAGGCGACCTCGTCGACTTCGCCGAAGCGGTTCATCGGGATCTTCGACAGCATGTAGTTGATGTGTTGCTCGGTCATCTGGCTGAACAGCTCCGTCTTCACCACCGCCGGTGCGACGCAGTTCACCAGCACGCCGGTCGTAGCAAGTTCCTTGCCGAGCGACTTGGTGAGGCCGATGACGCCGGCCTTGGAGGCGGAGTAGGCCGAGGCGTTGGGGTTGCCTTCCTTGCCGGCGACGGAGGCAATGTTGACGATACGGCCCCAGCCGCGCTTGGTCATGCCCGGCGTCACGGCACGATTGCACAGGAAGACGCCGGTCAGGTTGATGTCGATCACCTTGCGCCATTCCTCGACAGGATAGGTGGCGACGGTGGTATTGGGGCCGGTGATGCCCGCACTGGCAACGAGGATGTCGGGCGCGGCCATGCGCTTCTCGGTTTCGCCCAGCGCCTTGGCCACCGAATCCTCGGTCGTGACATCGACCGACACGGCGATCGCGTTGCCCAGCGAAGCGGCGGATTGCTCGGCCCGCGGCATGTCGCGATCCCACAAGGCGACGCGGCCGCCGCCCTCGACGATCTTGGCGGCGCAGGCGAGACCGATGCCGCGCGCCCCGCCGGTGACGATGGCAGTGCGGCCCTTGAACATCTCCGAATGCATGCGCTTCTCTCCAAACGCTTGAATTGCCGAGCGATTCCGTACCATATCGGCCCGTCAGGGCATCCGCTAGACTGGCTCCTTCGGGAGTTTCGCCCCGAGTTCCGGGAGTTTCATGTCCTCCAAAAAACCGGCGTCCATCGACGCCACGCTCGAGCTGCTGAAGAGCGGCGACTACATCGCCGACCGCAGCCTCGCGACCGTGCTCTATCTCGCGCTGAAGCTCGGCCGGCCGCTGTTCTGCGAAGGCGAGGCGGGCGTCGGCAAGACCGAGATCGCCAAGGTGCTGGCCGACACGCTCGGGCGCCGGTTGATCCGGCTGCAGTGCTACGAGGGCCTCGATGCCTCGTCCGCCGTCTATGAGTGGAACTACGCCCGCCAGATGATCGAGATCCGCCTCGCCGAAGCGCAGGGCGTGACCGATCGAGGCGAACTCTCCAGCGATATCTTCAGCGAGCGCTTTCTCATTCGCCGTCCACTGCTCGAAGCCCTGGAGCCCCAGTCCGGCGGACCGCCGGTTCTGCTGATCGACGAACTCGACCGCACCGATGAACCGTTCGAAGCCTACCTCCTGGAAGTGCTGTCCGATTTCCAGGTGACGATCCCCGAGCTCGGCACCGTGAAAGCGGCCGAACCGCCGATCGTGATCATCACGTCAAACCGCACGCGCGAGATCCACGATGCGCTGAAGCGGCGCTGCTACTACCACTGGGTCGACTATCCCGACCTCAAGCGCGAGCTGGAGATTCTCAAGGTCAAGGCGCCGGGTGCGCCGGACCGGCTGTCGCGCCAGGTCGTGGGCTTCGTCCAGGCACTGCGCAAGCTCGACCTGTTCAAGGCACCGGGCGTCGCCGAGTCGATAGACTGGGCAACGGCGCTGTCGGAACTGAACACGCTCGATCTCGATCCCAAGACGATCAACGACACCCTGGGCGTCCTGCTGAAGTACCAGGACGACATCCAGCGTCTGCAGGGCACCGAAGCAGCCGAGATTCTGCGCCAGGTGAAGTACGACATCGCAACACAGCCGCTCGGCTGAGACCAACCATATGGACGCGCAGCCGAGTCCCGCATCGGCGCCGGAACCGGGCGCGGGTAAGCTCGCCAACAACATCGTCCACTTCGCGCGCACGCTGCGCGCCGCCGGGCTGCGCGTCGGGCCGGGGCAGGTGCTGCGCGCCATCGAGGCGGTGGAAGTGGCCGGAATCGAGAATCGCGACGACTTTTACTGGACGCTACATTCGGTTTTCGTGAACCGCCGCGACCAGCGCGAGATCTTCGACCAGGCGTTCCATGTCTACTGGCGCAATCCGCGGCTCCTCGAAAAGATGATGGAAATGCTGCTGCCCCAGGTCGGCCTGCCGGCAGACCCCGAAGGGCAGAAGCAGTTGAGCCGCCGCCTGCAGGAGGCGCTGGCGCCGGGCAAGGGCGAGGCACCGCAAGAGCAGACCGAGCCGCCCGAGGTCGAAGTCGAGGCGAGCTTCACCGTCTCGGACCGCGAGGTGCTGCAGCACAAGGACTTCGAGCAGATGTCGGAGGCCGAGCTCGACGAGGCGGTGCGCGCCATCGCCCGGCTGCGCCTGCCCGTGCCAGACCGGCGCACGCGGCGGTATCGCGCGGCGCTGCGCGGCCCGCGCATCGATTTCCGTGGCTCGTTCCGCCGCGCCTTGCGGCCGGAAGGGCTCACCATCCTGCGCCGCCGCCAGCCGCGCCGGATACCGCCGCCGCTGGTGATCCTTTGCGATATCTCGGGCTCGATGGCGCGCTATACGCGGATGTTCCTGCATTTCATGCATGCCATCATCAACGACCGCGACCGCGTCTATTGCTTCACTTTCGGCACGCGGCTCAACAATGTGACGCGAGCCTTGCGTTATAGTGACGTAGATATAGCGCTGGTAAAAGCATCCTCGCAGGTGGAAGATTGGTCCGGCGGCACGCGCATCGGCCAGACGCTGCACGAGTTCAACCACAAATGGTCGCGCCGCGTGCTGAGCCAGGGTGCCGTGGTGTTATTGATCACAGACGGTCTCGACCGCGAGGGTGCGGCCGGGCTGGAAGAGGAGATGGAGCGGCTGCATAAATCCTGCAAGCGCCTGATTTGGCTGAACCCGCTCTTGCGATACGGCGGCTACGAACCCAAATCCCAAGGCAACAGGGCGATGCTGCCGCATGTCGACGAATTCCGTCCGGTTCACAACCTCGAGAGCCTGACCGGCCTGATCAAGGCGCTCGGCGCCGAGACGGTCGGCGGCGACCGCAGGTTGGCGGACTGGCGGCGGGAATTGCGCGGTTCCCACAAAGAGGGAGTAGGTCATGAGTGACGCACAGCAGGATGTCCTGGATCAGGTCGGCAAGTGGAAGGCCTCGGGCAAGAACGTGGCGGTGGCCACGGTCATCACCACCTGGGGCTCGTCTCCGCGTCCCGTCGGCAGCCAACTCGCCGTCGACGACAGCGGCGCCATGGTCGGCTCCGTCTCGGGCGGCTGCATCGAGGGCGCCGTCGTCAAGGAAGCCTTGGCATCGATCGCCGATGGCAAGCCACGGCTGCTCGATTTCGGCGTCACCGACGAGCAGGCCTGGGATGTCGGTTTGGCCTGCGGCGGCAAGGTCCAGGTCTTCGTCGAGAAGGTGAACTGATCCGATGAAAGCCGAAACCCTCGCCAAGATCCAGGAAGCTCGCACGACGCACCTCGCAGTGGTGCTCGCCACGCGGCTAAGCGACGCCGCCGAGACCCTGATCTATCCCGACCGCGCTGAGGGCCCGCTGGCCAACGATGCCACGGTGCTCGCCGCGGCGCGCTACGCCATGGAGACGGGCCGCAGCGAGACTGTCGACAGCGGCGGCCAGAAGATCTTCCTGCATGTCTACGTGCCGCCGCCGCGGCTGATCATCGTCGGCGCTGTGCACATCGCCCAGGCCTTGGCGCCGATGGCCTCGCTGATGGATTTCGACGTCACCGTCATCGATCCGCGCCGCTCCTTCGCCACCGACAGCCGCTTTCCCGGCGTGAAGGTGATGCAGGACTGGGCCGACGAGGCGATGGAGAAGATCGGCCTCGACCGCTCGACCGCCGTCGTGACGCTGACCCACGATCCCAAGCTCGACGATCCGGCGCTGGAATATGCGCTGAAGTCCGATGTCTTCTATGTCGGATCGCTCGGCAGCAAGCGCACCCATGCCAAGCGCAAGGAGCGGCTGACCGAGGCCGGCATCACCGAGGAACAGTTCTCACGCGTCCATGGACCGGTGGGATTGAACATCGGCGCCAAGTCGCCGGCCGAAATTGCCGTCTCCATCCTGGGCCAGATCGTCGAGGTGCGGGCGCGCCGGCTCGCGGCCCTGGCCGGACTTAAGGCGGAAGCTGCGTGAGGTTTGGCGATACCCCGATCGAGGAGGCCGCCGGCGCGATTCTCGCACATAGTTGGCGCGCCGACGGAATCAACTTCGCGAAGGGCCGGCGCTTGTCGGCCGAAGATGTCGAACGCCTGAAAAAGGCCGGCGCGTCGTCGGTCGTCGCAGCGCGACTTGACCCCGACGATGTTCACGAGGATGAGGCCGCCTCCACGGTGGCCAAGGCCCTGGCAGGTGAAGGCATCGAGATCACCGCGGCCTTCACCGGGCGCTGCAACCACTTCGCGCGCGATGCCGGGCTGGCGCTGATCGACGAGGAGCGCATCGACCTGCTGAACGACCTCGACGAGTCGGTGACGGTGGCCACCTTGCCACCTTATGCCCGCGTCAATCCGCGCCAGATGGTGGCGACGGTGAAGATCATTCCCTACGGCGCACCGCGTACGGCCGTCAGCCGCGCCGTCGAAGTGGCGAAGGCCGCCAACCAGCCGATGATCTCGGTCGCGCCGTTTCAGGCGATGAAGGCCGGGTTGGTGCAGACCCGCTTGCCGGGCACGCGCGACAAGGTCTTGGACAAGGCCGTGAACACCACCGGCTCGCGTCTGAAGTCGCTGGGCAGCACGCTCTCCGGCGAACGCCGCTGTACGCACGACGCCAAGGCGATTTCCGCGGCGCTCAAGGAGCTGAAGGATGAGGGTTGCGACCTGTTCCTGATTGCCGGCGCTTCGGCCATCGTCGATCGCGACGATGTCGTGCCGGCGGGCATCCGCGAGGCCGGCGGCAACATCCTGCACTTCGGCATGCCGGTCGATCCCGGTAACCTGCTGCTGACGGCCGAGCTCGACGGCAAGCCGGTGCTCGGCCTGCCGGGTTGCGCCAAGTCGCCGAAGTACAACGGCTTCGACATGGTGCTTGAGCGCCTCGCCGCGCGTCTGCCAGTCGGCCGCGCCGAGATCGTGCGCATGGGCTCGGGCGGCCTGCTGGCCGAGATCCCGACACGCCCGCAGCCGCGCGACGATTCGGATGACACGGAAGAGGGCGCACAGCAGGCGCCGCGGGTCGCGGTGCTGATCCTGGCCGCTGGCAAGTCGACGCGCATGGGCGGTCCCAACAAGCTTTTGGCCGATGCCGAGGGCTCGCCACTCGTCGTCCATGCCGTAAAGGCGGCGCTGGCATCGCAAGCCATCGAGATCGTCGTCGTGCTCGGTCACATGGCAGCCGAAGTGCGGGCGGCCATCGAGAAGACGATCCCGCCGAAGGCTCGCGTGCGGTTCGTGATCAACCCGGATTTTGCCGAGGGCCTCTCCACGTCGGTTCGCACGGGCATCGCGGCCCTCGGAGACAAGATCGACGCCGCCATCGTCCAGCTCGCCGACATGCCCGGCGTCAATTCGGCGCTGCTCGATAGGTTGATGGCCTCGTTCAGCCCGGTCGAAGGCCGCTCGATCTGCGTGCCGACCGTGGGCGGCAAGCGCGGCAATCCCGTGCTGTGGGCGCGGCGCTTCTTCCCGGAGATGGCCAAGCTCGCCGGCGACACCGGCGCCAAGCACCTGATCGGCGAGCATGCCGACCTCGTGGTCGAGGTCGAGGTGAAGGGCGAGGCGGCGATTACCGACATCGACACACCGCAGGCGCTCGAGGCCTGGCGGACGCGGAAGCAATCATGAGCTTCGACGTCGCGTCGGTTCGCCGGCAATTCCCGATCCTGTCCGAGATCATCGACGGCAAGCCCGTACACTATCTCGACAACGGCGCCTCGGCGCAGACGCCCAATGCGGTGCTCGATGCCGTGCGCAAATACGAGACGACCGGCCGCGCCAACGTGCTGCGGGGCGTGCACCGTCTCGCCGAGCGCGCGACCGAGGCCTATGAGGGCGCGCGCGAAGAGGTGGCGAGGTTCCTCGGCGTCCAGCCGATGGAAGTCGTGTTCACCGGAGGCTGCACGGCGGCGATCAACCTCGTTGCCTATTCCTACGGCTCGCTGCTCAAGGCCGGCGACCGCATCCTGCTCTCCGAGCTGGAGCACCATTCCAACATCGTGCCGTGGCAGTTGCTGCGACAGCGCGCCGGCATCGAGATCGACATGCTGCCGGTGACGATGGATGGCCGCATCGATCTCGGCAAGCTGGCCGGCCTGCTGACGCCGCGGACCAGGCTCATTTCCATCGCCCATGTCTCCAACGTCACCGGCGCGCTGGTCGATGTCCGCGCCGTGGTCGCGGCGGCGAAGTCGGTCGGCGCCAAAGTCATGCTCGACGGCGCCCAGCGCACGCCGCACGGCCCGGTCGACCTGCCGTCGCTTGGAATCGACTTCTATGCCTTCGCCGGCCACAAATCCTACGGCCCCAATGGCGTCGGCGTGCTGTGGGCCAAGCCCGAGCTGCTGGACGCCATGCCGCCGTTCCATGGCGGCGGCTCGATGATCGGCCGTGTGACCTTCGCCGAGACCACCTGGGCGCCGCCGCCGCGCCGCTTCGAGGCCGGCACGCCGCCGATCGGGCCGGCGATCGGCCTAGGCGCCGCCTGCAAGTGGATGGGCGGGCTCGACTGGACGGCGGCCGCGACCCACGAGATGTCGCTGGTGCAGCGCCTAATGGACGGGCTGCGGCGCATCGACGGCACCAAGGTCCTCGGGCCGGCCGGACTGCAGAACCGCTATCCCGTTGTCTCCTTCATGGTCGATGGCGTGCATCCGCACGACGTCGCCCAGACCCTCGACTCCTTCGGCGTCGCCGTGCGTGCGGGCCACCACTGCTGCCAGCCGCTGATGGACCGCTTCGACCTCGACGGCACGACCCGCGCCTCGATCGCCCCCTACAACGACGAGACCGACATCGACGCCCTGCTGACCGGCGTCGCCCACGCCGCCAAGACGCTGCGATGAGCGACGAGCTCTACCAGGAGCGCATCGTGGCGCTCGCCAAGTCCAGGACTGGCGCCGGCAGGCTTACAAACCCGACCAAGAGCGCCCGCCGCGACAATCCCCTGTGCGGCGACCGCGTCACCATTGACGTGGCGCTGGACGGGCAGGGCAGGATCACGGAGATCGCCCACCAGGTCCGCGGCTGCCTGCTTTGCCAGGCTTCGGCCGCCGCACTTGCATCGGTCGCTGTCGGCCGTGATTCATCCGGCATCTCCGCCGTCCGCCAGGACGCCGAACGCGCCCTCGGCCGGGCCGACGGAACGCCCGGCGAACCCTTCGCCGCCTTCGCGCCCGTAAAGGCCCATAAGTCCAGGCAGGAGTGCGTTCTGCTGCCCTTCGAGGCCCTCGCCGACGCGCTCGCGCCGTAAAGCTCCGTAAAGTCTCCGCTTCGCCCCGGTTGTGTCACAGTCGCCCCGCACGGTGCTGCGGAACTTAAGCGGGGGCCTCATGATCCGACTTCTCACCATCGCCGTCGTCTCGTTGCTTGCGTTGGCACCGACCCTAGCGGTCGCGCAGGATCTCGCGCTGAAGCGCGTCATGCTGGCGTCCGGCGGGCTGGGATACTTCGAGTACGAGGCGACCGTCGACGGCGACGCCATCCTCAAGCTGACGGTGCCGCTCGACCAGGTCGACGACGTGCTGAAGAGCCTCGTTGTCTACGACGACAAGGGTAGCGTCGGCGGCCTCAGCTTGCCGGGTCGCGAGCCGCTCGTGCAGGCCTTCAAGGACCTGCCGTTCGACCAGGACGCGCTCGAATCGCCCGCAGCACTGCTCACCAAGCTCAAGGGGGCGCAGGTCTCGGTCGGCGGCACCCGCGCCACCTCGGGCCGCATCGTTTCGGTCGAGTAGGAGACGGTCGTGCTGGACGACGGCCGCGCCACGACCAAGCGCACGCGCGTGACGCTGTTCACCGACCGCGGCCTGCAGCAGTTCATCCTCGAGGATGCCCAGGACCTGCAATTCACCGACGCCGTGTTGCGCGACAAGGTGAGCCAGGCGTTGCTCGCCATCCAGGCCAACCGCGCCAAGGACGCGCGCACGCTGGAGCTCTCGGCACGCGGCACGGGCAAGCGCACGCTGCGCGTCGCCTATATCGTCGAGGCGCCGGTGTGGAAGGCCTCGTATCGCTTTACGCTGGCCGCCGAGGCGCCGCGCTCGGCGCTGCAGGGCTGGGCCACGGTCGAGAACCTGAGCGGCCAGGACTGGAAGGACGTCGAGTTGATGCTCGTCTCGGGCCGCCCGGTGGCGTTCCCTCAGGCGCTCTACAACGCCTATTAGGTGACCCGTCCCGAGGTCCCCGTCGAAGTGGCTGGCCGCCTGATGCCCGGCATCGACCGCGTCCTACCGCGCCCAGCAGGAGCGCGGCGTGGCCCCCGCCTTTGCCCCGCCACCGCCCGTCGCGGCAGCGGCCGAGCAGGTCGAGGCGACCGATGCCGCCACCCAGGTCGTCTTCAAGTTCCCGCGCGCTGTCAGCGTCACCAACGGCCGCACGCTCTCGATCCCGATCGTCGACCGCCAGGTGCCGGCGCAGCGGCTGGCGCTCTTCCCGGCCGATTCGACCGCCCGCAATCCGCTGGCGGCGGTGCGCCTCACCAATGACGGCGACACCGGCCTGCCGCCGGGCATCCTCACCATCTACGAGCGCGACACGCTGGCGCCGTCACCTACGTGGGCGACGCGCGGCTTTCGGCCTTTCCGGTCGGCGAGACGCGTATCCTGTCCTATGCGCTCGACGAGAAGATCACCGTCGAGCGGGAGACGACGCAGACCGAGCGTCTCGCCACCGGCACCATCGTCGATGGCGTGCTGCGCTATTCGCGGCTGATGCGCCAGACCGTGACCTATCGCGTGCGCGGTCCCGCCAAGGAGCCGCGGCAACTGATCATCGTGCAGCGCCGCCTGCCGGGCTGGACGCTGGTCAAGCCCGACGGCAAGGGCACCGACATCAGCGAGGGCAACTACCGCATGCCGTTCCAGCTGCCCGGCTGCGACCAGACCCAGACGCTCGAGGTCGTGCAGGAGCAGACCGTCCAGCAGGACATGCGCCTGGTCGACGGTTCGGCCGACCAGATCCGTCTCTTCGCGCAGACCAAGGAGTTCGACGCCAAGACCCGCGAGGCGCTCACCAAGGTGCTGCAGCTTCAGGGTGCCATGGGCGAAGCGCAGCGCCGCGGCCAGCAGGTCGATGCCGAGCGCAAGCAGATCGTGGATGAGCAGGCCCGCCTGCGCGACAACCTCGCCCGCGTGCCGGCCAACAGCGACCTGCAGCGCCGCTACCTCGCGACTCTCGACAAGCAGGAGAACGATCTCGAGGCGCTGGCCAAGCGCAAGATCGAGGCCGACAAGGCGGTCGAGTCGGCGCGCGATGCGCTGCGCACCTACGTGGCGCAGCTCGGCTGATCAGCCGGCGCGCAGGGTGCGTACGGCGTCGTCGCGGCGGAACAGGTAGAGCAGGGCGCGGAGCGCCGCGCCGCGCTCCGAGGCGAGATCAGGATCGCGGTCGACGATCAGCCGGGCATCGTCGCGGGCGACCTGCAGCAGCTCCACATGGGCGGCGAGGTCGGCCAGCCGCAAGTCGGGCAAGCCACTCTGGCGCGTGCCTAAAAGCTCGCCGGCGCCGCGCAGCTTCAGGTCCTCCTCGGCGATGCGAAAGCCGTCCTCGGTCTCGCGCATGATCGCCAGCCGCGCCTTGGCCGTCTCGCCGAGCGGCATGGCGTAGAGCAGCAGGCAGGTCGATTTGCCGGTGCCGCGGCCGACGCGCCCGCGCAGCTGATGGAGCTGGGCCAGGCCAAAGCGCTCGGCATGCTCGATCACCATGACGGTGGCTTCCGGCACGTCGACGCCGACCTCGATCACGGTGGTCGCCACCAGGATCGACAGCCGGCCTTCGGAGAACGCCGCCATCGTCGCCTCGCGCTCGGCGCCCTTGAGACGGCCGTGCAGCAACCCGACCTTGCCGGGGAAGCAATCGCTCAGCAGGCGATAGCGCTCCTCGGCATTGGCGAGGTCGATGTCTTCGGACTCCTCGATCAGCGGACAGACCCAGTAGACGCGCGCGCCGGTGCCGATCATCCGCCCGACCGCGCCCACGACCTCGCCGAGCCGGTCGAGCGGAATGGTGCGCGTGTCGATCGGCAAGCGGCCTGCCGGCTTCTCGGTGAGCTTCGAGACATCAAGATCGCCATAGGCCGCCAGCATGAGCGTGCGCGGGATCGGCGTAGCCGTCATTACAAGCAGGTCGACCGCCTGGCCCTTCGACGGCAGAGCCATGCGCTGATGCACGCCGAAGCGATGCTGTTCGTCGACCACGGCCAGCGCGAGGTCGGCGAACTCCACGTCCTCCTGCACCAGGGCATGCGTGCCGACCACGAGCTGGATCGACCCGTCGGCCAGGCCCTTCAGGGTCTCCCGCTTCTGCTTCTGGCTGTCGCGGCCGGTCAGCAACACGAAGCGCACGCCGGCCGCCTCGGCGAGCGGCGCCACGGTCGCGAAGTGCTGACGGGCCAGAAGCTCGGTGGGCGCCATCAGGGCGGCCTGCGCGCCGGCTTCGACCGCGGTCAGCATGGCGAGCACGGCGACCAGCGTCTTGCCGCTACCGACGTCGCCTTGCAGGAGGCGCACCATGCGCTCCTCCTTGGCCATGTCGGCCGAGATCTCCGCAATCGCGAACTGTTGGCTGGGCGTCAGCTTGAAGGGCAGAGCGGCCAGGGCCTTCTTCTGCAGGCGCTCGTCGCCCTTGGTGATGCGGCCGGCCAACGTGCGCTGGTGATGGCGCACCAGCCCTATCGCGAGCTGGCTGGCCAAGAGCTCGTCGAAGGCCAGCCGTGCGCGGGCAGGGTGGAGCGGCGACAGCTCGGTGTCCGATGTCGGCGCATGGGCGGCGCCGATCGCGGTCTTCCAGTCGCTCCAGCGGTTGCGCGCCAGCCAGGCGGCGTCCTGCCATTCGGTGAGCTCCGGCGCGCGCTCCAGAGCCGACGCGATCGCCTTTTGCACCGGCCGCTGCGTCAGCCCCGATGTAAGACCGTAGACCGGCTCGACACGCAGGATCGACTCGCGCTGGTCGAGCGGCACGACGTGGTCGGGATGCGTCATCTGCCGCTCGCCCTGGTAGAGTTCGACGCGGCCGCTGATGGCCCGGATCTCGCCGACCGGCAGCTGCTTTTTCAGATATTCCTCGTGGCCGTTGAAATAGGTCAGGCAGAGCCGGCCGGTCTCGTCGCTGCACCACACCCGGTAGGGCTGGCGGCGATTGTGCGGAACGATGTGCTCCTCGACCGTGACGGTGAGCGTGGCAACCTCGCCCGCCTTGGCGTCGGCAACATCGGGCGCATGGCGGCGGTCGACCAGGGCGGTCGGCAGGTGCCACAGCAGGTCGATCACCAGTGGCCCTGCAAGCTTCTCCACCAGCTTGCCCAGCCGCGGCCCGATGCCGGGCAGCGATGTTACCTGGGCGAAAAGCGGGGTGAGTATCTGCGGGCGCATGGTTGCTATGGGCTGCGTGACTTGGTCCTCGCCGCCGCCTATATGCTACGCCCCTTTTCGGGCGCGGCCTGGGGAAAAGATGGGCGACGGTACAGACCTCGAGACGCGACGCAAGCGGCTGCTCTATCGCAGCGTCTATCGTGGAAACAAGGAGAACGACATTCTCCTTGGCCAATTCGCGCGCGCCCATATCGGGTCTTTCGACTCAGCCGAGCTCGACCAGTACGAAAAGCTGCTCGCCACCGGCGACAACGATATTTTTGACTGGGTGTCGGGCAAGGCCGAAATCCCGGGCGACGCCGATACGCCGGTGCTGCGCAAGCTTCTGGCTTTTCGGGTCAAATTCTAGGCCCGGTGATGGCGCAATCCCTGTCCGAGCGTCTCGCCGCGATCCATCGCAAGCCCGGCCGCTGGACCATCGCCGGCCTACCCGAAGGCGCTGACGCCTTGGCGCTGGCCGAACTCGCGCGCACCACCGGCGGCCAGGACATCCTGCATGTTGCACGTGACGGCCAGAGGCTGGAGCGGCTGCAGGACGGTCTGCGGTTTTTCTCGCCGGAGCGCGAGGTCCTGGTCTTCCCGGCCTGGGACTGCCTGCCCTACGACCGCCTGTCGCCACATCCCGACATCGTGGCGGAACGGCTGGAGACGCTGCCGCGGCTCGCCGCGCCGCGCAAGCCGGGCTCGCCGGCGCGCATTGTCCTCGCTTCGGTCGGCGCGGTGCTGCAGCGCGTGCCGCCCAAAAACCTGTATACCGGCGCGACGACGATCCTGCGCAAGGGCGATACGGTCGACGTGGCGTGGCTAACGCAATTCCTCGGCGACAACGGCTACAAGCGCGCCGACACGGTGATGGAGCCAGGCGAGTTCGCCATCCGCGGCGGGTTGTTCGATCTCTTTCCCTCGGGCACGCGTGAGCCGCTGCGTCTGGATCTGTTCGGCGATTCACTGGAATCGATCCGCTCGTTCGACCCCATGAGCCAGCTCTCGACCGGCGAACGACCGGAAGTCGCATTGCTGCCGATGAGCGAAGTGCTGCTGACGAAGGAGAGCATCGAGCGCTTCCGCAGCGGCTACCGCGCGCTATTCGGCAATGTCGCGGGCGACGATACGCTCTACGAGGCGATTTCCGCCGGCCAGCGCCATGTCGGCCTGGAACACTGGTTGCCGCTGTTCCACGAGCGGCTGGAAACGATCCTAGACTACTGCCCCGACGCCATCGTCACGCACGATCATCAGCTCGCCGAGGCGCTGGAAGCGCGCCACGAGCTGATCACCGATTATTACGACGCGCGCCTCAAGACCGGCGCCAAGGGCGGCATGAGCGGCGGCACGGACTACAAACCGGTACCGCCGGAGACGCTCTACCTCAAACCGTCGCAGTGGGAGGCCTCGCTCGACGGCCGCAGCGTCGCACAGCTCACCAGCTTCGATGCGCCGCCCGATGCCGCCAGCACGATCGACCTCGGCGGCCGCCGGCACGAAGGCTTCGCCCAGGCGCGCACGGCGCAGGGCGTGAACCTGTTCGACCGCGTGGCCGAGCATATCAAGGCTGCCAATGCCGCTGGCCGGCGCGTCGTCGTGGCGGGCTACACCGAGGGATCGGCGAGCCGGCTGGAAAATCTCCTGCGCGAGCACGGCGCCAGCCTGCCGGTGCCGGTGGCGGATTTCGCCATGGTGCAGGGCCTGCCGCCGGGAACGCTTGGCGTCGCGGTATGGCCGCTCGAGCACGGCTTCGTGCTGGGCAACCTCGAAGCCATCGGCGAGGAGGACATTCTAGGCGACCGGCTGTCGCGGCCGGTCAAGAAGCGCCGTCCGTCGGAGCGCTTCATCGCCGAAGCGGCGGCCTTGAGCGAAGGCGACCTCGTGGTGCATCGCGAGCACGGCGTCGGCCGCTATGAGGGACTGGTCACGCTGGAAATCCAGCACGCGCGGCACGACTGCCTGCGGCTGACCTACGACGGCGGCGACAAGCTGTTCGTACCGGTCGAGAACATCGACGTGCTGAGCCGCTACGGCTCGGCCGAGGAGGGCGCGTCGCTGGACCGCCTCGGCGGCGTCGCCTGGCAGTCACGCAAGGCGCGGCTGAAGCAGCGCATCGCCGACATGGCCGACCGGCTGATCAAGATCGCCGCCGAGCGCACCATCCAGCGCGGCGAGACGATGACTCCGCCGGAGGGCCTGTACGACGAGTTCTGCACCCGCTTCCCCTATGCCGAGACCGACGACCAGCTGCAGGCGATCGCCGACGTGCTCGACGATCTCTCCTCAGGCAAACCGATGGACCGGCTGGTGTGCGGCGATGTGGGTTTCGGCAAGACCGAGGTGGCGCTGCGAGCCGCCTTCATTGCCGCCCTCTCGGGCAAGCAGGTGGCGGTGATCGCGCCGACGACGCTTCTGGCGCGCCAGCATCACCGCACCTTCCTCGAGCGCTTCCAGGGCCTGCCGGTGCGCATCGGCCGCCTGTCGCGGCTGGTCGGGGCGAAGGAGGCGAAGGAGACCAAGGCGGCGGCCAAGGAGGGCGGCATCGACATCGTTATCGGCACCCATGCGCTATTGGCCAAGAGCGTCGAGTTCAAGGACCTGGGATTGCTGATCGTCGACGAAGAGCAGCATTTCGGCGTCTCCCACAAGGAGCGCCTGAAGGAACTGCGCGCCGACGTCCATGTACTGACACTGACGGCGACGCCGATCCCGCGCACGTTGCAACTGGCGCTGACCGGCGTGCGCGACATGAGCCTGATCGCCACGCCGCCGGTCGACCGTTTGGCCGTGCGCACCTTCGTCACGCCGTTCGACGGCGTTACCATCCGCGAAGCGCTGCTGCGCGAACAGTATCGCGGCGGCCAGACCTTCTATGTCTGCCCGCGCATCGAGGATCTGGCGGCCGTGGCAACCGACCTGCGCGAGCTGGCGCCTGAGATCCGCATGGCCATGGCGCATGGCCGTCTGTCACCGACCCAGATCGAGAACACCATGCAGGAGTTCGTCGACGGCAAGTTCGACGTGCTGCTGTCGACCAACATCGTCGAATCGGGCCTCGATATCCGCAACGCCAACACGATGATCATTCATCGCGCCGACATGTTCGGCCTGTCGCAGCTCTACCAGCTTCGCGGACGCATCGGTCGCGGCAAGATCCGCGCCTACGCCTATCTCACGGTGCCGCCCGGCCGGGCGCTGAACGAAGCTGCCGCCAAGCGGCTGGAAGTCATGCAGACGCTCGACATGCTGGGCGCTGGCTTCCAGCTCGCCAGCCACGACCTCGACATCAGGGGCGCCGGCAACCTTTTAGGCGAGGAGCAGTCCGGCCATATCCGCGAGGTCGGCATCGAGCTCTACCAGCAACTTCTCGAGGAGGCGGTCGAGGCGGCGCGCGGCCAGACACGCGAAGCCTCCCGCTCGGAATGGTCGCCGCAGATCAATCTCGGCATCCCCGTGCTGATCCCGGAAGAATACGTGCCCGACCTGTCGGTCCGCATGGGCCTCTATCGCCGGGTCGGCAACCTCGCCAATCAAGCCGAGATCGACGCGTTCGGCGCCGAGCTGGTCGATCGCTTCGGCCGCATGCCGGTCGAGGCCGAGTTCCTGCTGAACACCGTCGGGTTGAAGCTGCTGTGCCGCGCCGCCGGCGTGGAAAAGATCGACGCCGGTGAGAAGGCCCTGGTGTTCTCCTTCCACGACAACAAGTTCGAGCGGCCGGAGCGCCTGATCGCCTGGATCCAGAAGAATGCGCCGCTGGTGAAGCTCAGGCCCGACCACCGCGTGATCGTGCAGCGCGTTTGGGCCGACGAGCGCCAGCGGCTTTCCGGCGTGACCGCGATCGTGGCTTCGCTGGCGAAGCTCGCGACGCCAGCAGCCGCCGAGCCGCCAGCCGTGCACAGCGCAGCAGCCAGTCTTTGAGGCGGGTGTCGCCGCTCGCCTGAGCAAGACTGACTGCGCCGACCGCCAGGATGGCCACCGCCGTGGCATCGGCATCGAGTTTGCGCTTCTTGCCGTGGGCCAGTTCGCCGATCACGGCATAGAGCGCGTTGGCGTAGGCAAGCTGGGCGGGCAGGGCCGCTCGGGCGACATCGCCCGATAGCGCCGCCAGCGTGCAGGCGAGCGCATTGGCCGCCAATTCATCCCTGTCAAGATAAGCGTCGATCACGACCCTCGCATCCGCCTTCGGCGCGCGCAGCTTGGCAAGGAATCCGTGCCCGGCGCGGATCACTTCAGCGAACAGATCGTCCTTGGATTTGAAATGAGCATAAAAGGCGCCGCGGGTGAGGCGGGCAGCGTGCTCGAAGATTTCAGCCCGGACGCGGGCGGTGTGGGCGGGACTTGGTGGCATTTTGTGTCGATTATCATATCATATGATGATCGACATATAACCCCTGCCTAAGCCGTCGATTGCGCCGCGCTTGTCGCCGCGTCACGCTCGGCCAGATTGAAGACCTCGACGAAGGCCGACGGCGGCTGGGCGCCCGACACGGCGTATTTGCGGTTCACGATGAAGCAGGGCACGCCGTTGATGCCGAGACGGCGGGCATAGACGTCGGAGGCGACGACCTCCTGGCGGCCTTCGTCGCTGGTCAGATAGTGCCGGGCCTCGGTCTCGTCGACGCCGGCGCGGACCGCGACCTCGACCAACGTGTCGAGATCGCCGATATCGCGGCCCTGCTCGAAATAGGCGCGGAAAAGATTGTCGACGATTTCGTCCTGCTTGTCGTTCTTGCTGCCCCAATGAACGAGGCGGTGCGACAGCACGGTATTGGGCGTGTGCCTGATCCTCGAGAACTGGAATTCGATGCCGGCCTCGCGGCCGCTCTCGGCGATTGCCTGATAGATCTGGCGCGGCCGGTCGCCGCCGCCGAACTTGGCGCGGACGTAGTCGTCGCGGGTCATGCCCTCGGCCGGCATGTCGGGATTGAGCTGGAAGGGCCGCCAGGCGATTGCCACGTCGTTGCGGCCGCTGATGTCGAGCGCGCGCTCGAAGCGGCGCTTGCCGATATAGCACCAGGGACAGATCGTGTCGGAAACGATGTCGACGTAAATCATGTGCCGAGTTTACGCCTTTCGCGCCAGTGCAGGAAGATGCCGGCCAGCGCCGCCATGCCGAGGGTGGCCGATGTTAGCCAGGCCGCATTCGGCCAGCCGCCGGAAACGACCAGGGCCGCCGTGACCGGCGGGCCCAGCAGGGCACCGATGTTCGAACCCTGCATGAGCAGGCCGGTCGACGCGCCGACCAGTTGCGGACGGGGTGCATGAACCGGGATCGCGGTGAAGAGCGCGCCCGGCACGACGCCGATGACCATGGAATAGACGCCCGCCAGGACCAGGCGCAGCAGGTCGGGGACGCCGTCGATGAAGATACCGGCCGCGCAAAACGCCATCGGCACTGACGCGCCGACAATCAGCGCGACGCGCGGCACGCCCCGCTGTAGCAGCCAGCCCGCGGCAAGGTTGCCCCCGACATTCACGAAGGTGACGAGCGCGGTGACGATGGCAGCGGTCCAGGCGCTGAAGCCCAGCCGCTCGATCTGCAGCGTCGGCAGGAAACCCACGACGGCGAACCAGCAGCTCGAATAGCCGCCGAAGCAGATGGCAATCGCGATCGGCCCGCCGCTGGTCGCGACCTCGGCCATTTCACTCAGGACCGGGCGCGTGCTGACCGGTAACGGATCGAGTTCGTGGCGCGGCAGGGTACGGAACAGCAAGGCCACGAGCATCGCAGCCGAGGCTGCCGCGGCAACGATCCAGACCGTGCGCCAGGAGGCGTACGGCAGGATCAATGCGGCGACCAGCATCATGCTTCCCGCACCGGCCGGCATGTACATCGTCCACAAGCCCATCGCCCGCCGCGCGTCGCCGGGAGCCGCCAGGCGCACCAGCAGGGCGGGCACGACGACGGCGACAGCGATGAATCCCAGCCCTTCGAAGAAGCGTCCTACGAACAGCAGTTCGACACTTCCCGTGAAGGCGCCGAGCAGGCTCGCGAGCATGCAGACGGCGGTACCGAGGATGACCAGCCGGCGATGGCCGAAGCGGTCGGCGGTGAGCGCGATCGCCATGCCGCCGACGGCGCTCAGCAGGTTGACGAACGACAGCAGCCAGCCGCCCTGGCGCAGGCTCGCGCCGAGTTCCTCGCGCACCGACGGCAGGGCCGGCGGCATTTTGCCGACATGGAAGGCCGCGACGATGCCGGCCGCGACCAGCAGGCCGACCAGCGCCCAGTCCGTTCTCGACCGTGCGTTCAGTATTGCACCCGCGCCGTCAACGCACCGTCGACCACGAAGTTGATGCCGCTGATGAACGAGGCCGGCGTGCCGCTGATAAAGGCGACGGCGGCCGCCACTTCCTGCGGTGTGCCCATGCGGCCCGACGGGTTCTTTGCCAGCATGCGCTTATAGCGCTCGGCGCCGGCGTCGCGCTGGCGGCCCCAGGTATTGCCGTCCTCGAGGATGGTGCCGGGGGAAACCATGTTGACCCGCACACCCTTGGCCGCGAGGTCGATCGACAGCGATTTGACGAACGGTACGAGGGCAGCCTTCACCGAGCGATAGGGCTGGGTCGGGCCCGAGACCTCGACCAGCGACACCGTGCCGATAATGGTGAGCGTGGCGCCATGGCCGCGCTTCTCGAGATGGGGCCGGGCATGACGTACGGCTTCTACCGTCGAGACGATGTCGATGGCGACGCTCTTGGCCCAGCCTTCGGGCGTATCTTCAGTGCCCATGGCACTGACATTGGCGATGAAGTGATCGAGGCCGCCCTCGGCCGCGAAGCCGTCGATCCATGTCTTGACCGCCTTGTCGTCAGCCACGTCGAGCGCCGTTCCCTCGGCCCGGGCCTGCTTGCCCGACCATTCGGTCTCCCGTTCCTTCACCAACTTGGCGTCCCGCGCGCAGAAGCCGACCACCGCGCCTTCGGCCACGAAGGCGTCGACGATGGCCCGGCCGATGCTCTTGGTGCTACCGGTGACCAGTACGCGCTTGCCCTTGAGACCCAGGTCCATGTTTCCTCCGAACGACGGGCATTGTCACGTTGGCGCTTGTGAGCCATTTCTGGCCTCTGCCCGAGTCTGCTGAGTCATTGGAAATGCTACAGCGCCATGAAGCGAAGCGGTCGGAGTTTGGGGGCGAACTCTGCCAACGTGGCAATGCCGCTGAGAGGCCGTGAGAGGCGGTGATAGGCTAAGCCCCTGTGGACTCACTAAAAATTGACCAACGCTGAGTGGGGGAGAGAGGCGCTGATATGTCTAACCCAAAGATATTCGACCTTAGCGGCAAGGTGGCGCTGGTCACCGGCGCGTCGTCGGGCCTTGGCGCGCATTTCGCGCGGTGTCTCGGCGAAGCGGGCGCATCGGTCGTTCTGGCGGCGCGGCGCGCAGATCGTCTTGTGTCTCTACAGGCGGAACTCGGCAAGAAGGGCGTGAAAGCCACGGCTGTCGATCTCGACGTCCAGTCGGGCGAATCGATCGCATCGGCGCTCGATGCGGCGGGACCGCTCGATGTCGTGGTCAACAACGCCGGCATCTCGATCGTGAAGCCGGCACTCGACATGCCGGAGAAGGACTGGGACTCCGTCGTCGACACCAATCTGCGCGGGGCCTGGCTGGTGGCGCAGGGTGCCGCCAAGCGCTGGGTCGCCGACAAGCGAGCGGGCAGCATCGTCAATATCGCCTCGATCCTGGGACTGCGCACCATCGGCCAGGTGGCGCCGTACAACGCCTCGAAGGCCGGCTTGATTCATCTGACGCGCGCGCTCGCCATGGAATGGGCGCGCTACCAGATACGCGTCAACGCGATCTGTCCGGGCTACATCGAAACCGAAATGAACGGCCCATTCTGGAAAACGCCAGCGGGACAAAAATTGATCGACCGCGTGCCGCAGCGCCGCATCGGCCAACCCGAGCATCTGGATGGCGCTCTGCTGCTGCTGGCCTCGCAAGCGGGAGAATTCATGACCGGCAGCGTCGTGACCGTCGATGGCGGCCACACGGTGAATTCCCTCTAGCGTGAGCGGCCTGTTCAAATCCAGCGACGTGCAGCTCGACGACGGTGCGATGCTGCTCGGTGGCTTTGCGCAGCCGCTTGATAGCGCGTTGCTCGCGGCATTGGCCGGCGTGGCGGGCACAGCGCCGTTCCGGCAGATGGTGACGCCCGGTGGCTGGAGCATGTCTGTCGCCATGACCAATTGCGGAACGGTGGGCTGGGTGACCGATCGCAGCGGCTATCGCTACGATGCCATCGACCCGGAGAGCGGTCAGCCTTGGCCGGAGATGCCGGCCGTTTTCACCGAGCTTGCGGCCAGCGCTGCGGCGGCCGCAGGTTTCCCCGGCTTCGTGCCGGATGCCTGCCTGATCAATCGCTACGCACCCGGAGCTCGACTCTCGCTTCATCAGGATCGCGACGAGCGCGATTTCAGGCAGCCGATCGTCTCGGTGTCGCTTGGCCTTCCCGCCACCTTTCTGTGGGGCAGCCAGAAACGCGCGGACCGTCCGCGCCGCGTGCCGCTCATCCATGGCGATGTCGTTGTCTGGGGTGGTCCGGCGCGCATGACGTTTCACGGCGTCCATACCCTCAAGGACGGTCATGATCCCCAGACAGGAAACGTCCGCTACAACCTGACGCTCCGGCGAGCGCTGTGAGTTCGATCACCAGCCGTTGATGCGGTCGTAGACGTCGACCACCGACTTGCCGCCGTCGAGATCGCTGTCGACCACGTAGTAGCGGTCATAAGCCGCTGCGGTGATGCAGGCGTGGTTGGGCAGCACGCGCACACGCGTGCCGACCGGCATGTTGCCGTAGGGGATGGGATCGTCGGCAGCGACGAAGCCATGCTCCTGCGAGCATTCGATGACGGCCATGTTCTTCGCCGGGGCGTCGGCAATGCTGCCGAAGCCGACCTTGGGCTGAAATTCCTGGGCACTGATGTCCTTGGAAAGCGCCAAGGCTCCGGCATCGATCAGCATCTGGTTGCGGTGCGGATAGTGGCCGATCACCGAGGCCAGCACCCAGAGGGCGAGGTCGCCGGCGCCGCAGGAGCCGATGAATTCCTGGTCAAGATCGTTGAAGACATAGACACCGGGCCGCATCTCAGTGATGCCCTCGAAGTTCCGCGAATGCGTGGCGGTCGGAGTCGAGCCGCCGCTCACGATCGGGCAGGGGATGCCGGCGGTGCGCAGCTTATCGGCGGCGCCGACGATCGCCTGGCGCTCCTGCTCGGCGACGCGCGCGATCCCGTCGGGTGTGCTCTCGTGATAGGAGTGCCCGGCATGCGTCATGACTCCAGCCAACTCGATGCCCGGCGCCCGGTGCAATACGCGGGCGATGTCGAGCAGGCCGGGCATCTCGGGATAGGGCAGGCCGGCGCGGCCGCCGCCGCTGTCGATCTCGATGAAGACGGAGAAGGTGTCACCGCCCTTGGCTGCCTCGGCGATGGCGCGTGCCACGGCGAGATTGTCGGTGACGACGCGCAGGTTCACGCCCTTGCGGCGGAGCTCGGTGATCGCCGGCAGCTTCGATGGGATGATACCGACCCCATAGAGGATGTCCTTGAAGCCGCCATCGGCGAAATAGCGCGCCTCGGCCAAGGTCGAAACCGTGATGCGGCCGTCGTGGCCCTCGACCGCCATGCGGCCGATCTGTACTGATTTCGCGGTTTTGAGATGGGGGCGCAGCATGACGCCGGCATTGCTCAGGCGCTCGCTCATGCGCTTGAGGTTGCGGCGTAGGATGGCGCGGTCGAGAATGAGGACGGGCGTCGGCAGGTCGTCGATTGTCTGGGTGGCCATGGGGCCATTCTTTCCGGCATTGCGAGGACGGTCAAATTGCCGACGACGCGCGGCACGCTCGATCGCTACGGGACTTTCCTCGAAGCGCTGTCGCCGACGGCGCTGGACCGGCTGGACACGATCTATACCGCCGAGGCCCATTTTCGCGATCCGTTCAGCGACGTTCACGGTCTGAAGAACCTGCGCATCGTGTTCACCAAGATGTATGCCGACGTGTCCGATTCGAAGTTCAAGGTCCTCGACACCGTCGTCTCGGGCGAGGGTGGCTACCTCAAATGGATCTACACTGGCACCTTCCGCGGCCGCGTCCTGGTGGTCACGGGGCTGAGCGAGGTCCCGGTGCATGACGGCCGAATCTCCAGCCACATCGGCTACTACGATGCGGCCTCGAATTTCTATGAGAGGATCCCGGTGCTGAGGTGGATCGTGCGATTGATCAAGAAGCGGGTCGGCCATGCCGATTGAGAACGAGCGCAAGGACGTCCTCGAGAATGCCAGCGAGGGGCTCGAGGCGCGTCTGACGGCGACGCCGGGCGTCGCGCGCACGTATCTGCGGCAGGCCTACCTCGAGGCCCCCGGCCTGCGCATCCGCGCCATCGAGGAGCCGGGCCGCACACGGTACATCTTCGGCTACAAGCGTACGGTCGAGGACCAGATGGTCGAGATCGAAACGGAAATTTCCCAAGTCGATTTCGAGCGCCTATGGAGGCTGCGCCGCGAGACCCTGCAGAAGGCGCGCTACTCGTGGCCCGACGGCCGCTTCCAGTGGGATGTCGATTTCTTCAAGACCGATGACGGCAAGACTTACTTCGCCATGGCCGAAGTCGAGATGCCGGAGACGGACACCGTGCCGCCATCGCCGCCGGCCAACCTCGCGCCGCACGTCCTGCTGCTGGCACCACACAACGATCCGCGGTTTACCTCCAAGCGTCTTGCCGACCAGCCGCACGCCGAGCGGCTGCTCGCCGAGATCAAGAAGGACCACGCGGCATGAAGATCGCCAGGATCGAGACCATCGGCATCAAGGTGCCGTTCACCTTTGGCCAGGCGGCCGGCGGCGTGCCGGCGCGCACTGGAACAACCAACAACATCCTGCTGGTCAAGGTCCAGACCGACAACGGCATCACCGGATGGGGCGAGGCGTTCTGCTACAACTGCACCGACGCGGTGAAGGCGGCGATCCACTCCATGGTCGCGCCGCTCGCCGTCGGCCGTGACGCACGCGACATCGTGAAACTGTCGCGCGACCTGCAGCAGGAGCTGCACCTGTTCGGCCGTTACGGCATTACCATGTTCGCCCTATCGGGACTCGACATCGCGCTGTGGGACATTGCCGGCAAGGCCGCCAACCTGCCGCTGCACCGGCTGCTGGGAGGAGGAGGGCAGACATCGCTGCCCGCCTACGCAAGCCTTTTGAAATATAAAGATCCGGAACGGGTCGCCGCGCGGACGAAGCTCGCGGTTCAGCAGGGTTACCGCCACATCAAGCTGCACGAAACCGAGGAGCCCGAGGTGCGCGCCGCGCGCGAGGCGTCAGGCCATGATGTGAAGATCATGGTCGACACCAACTGCCCATGGACACCCGAGCAGGCGCGCCACATGACGCTGAAGCTGCGGCCGTACGATTTGCACTGGCTGGAGGAGCCGATCTTCCCGCCCGAGGATTTCCAGGCCATCGCCAGGCTGCGCGCCGATACGGGAGTCGCCATGGCGGCCGGCGAGAACAACTGCACGTCCTTCCAGTTCCGCGAGATGTTTGCCGCGAATGCCGTCGACTACGCCCAGCCCAGCGTTACCAAAGTGGGCGGCGTCACGGAGTTTATGAAGGTGGCGGCGCTCGCCGATGCGGCGGGCGTCATGCTGATGCCGCACTCGCCGTATTTCGGGCCGGGCTTTTTAGCCACGCTGCAGCTCATGGCGGCGCGCGGCGAGCCTGGCGGCATGATCGAGCGCTACCACATGGATCTGGAGGCGAGCCTCTACGGTGATGCCATCGATCCGGTGAACGGCGGTTTCATCGTGCCAAGCGGGCCGGGCCTCGGACGCGATCCCGACCCCAACGTGCTCAAGACTTACGCGGCCTAATCCTCGGCAGCTGGACAAGGGGCCACGGGTCGGGAAGTTCGCCGACCGGGCAGTCGATCAGCATCGGGCCACCCTTGGCGATGCCGCGCGAGATCGCGGCGCCGAGTTCAGCGGGCGACTTCACGCGCTCGGCGGCGATGCCGAAACTTTCACCCAGTTTCACGAAGTCGGGATTGCGCAGGTCGGACGCGATGGTGCGGCCCTTGAAGGCCTGCTGCTGGATGCGCTTCACGTTGCCGTAGGCGCCATCGCTGAACACTACGGCAACGACGCCGATGCCGTTCTGCGCCGCCGTCGCCATTTCCATCGCCGTGAAAAGAAAGCCGCCATCGCCGCTGATCGACACCACCGGCGTGTCGGGCTTGGCGACCTTGGCGCCGAGCGAGGTGGCGTAACCCCAGCCCAGCGTGCCCTGGTAGCCGGTCGAGAGGAACGTGCGCGGCTTGTAGGTCGGATAGGCGAGGCGGGCGGCGTAGCCCATCTGCGTCAGCTCATCGACCAGGATGCCATCTTCCGGCAGCGCGGCGCGGATGGCCTCGAGATAGCTGATCTGCGGGCCGATCGTGTCGCGGATCTTCTTCGCAGACGATGCCTTGATCTCGGCCACAGCCTCGCCGCGGCCGTTGCGCTTGGTGTTGTGCTTGCCGAGCTTGCCGGCCAGCGCCCGCAGCGTCGCAGTGGCGTCGCCGATGATGCCGATCTCGGGCTTGCGCTGGCGGTCGAGTTCCTCTCCATCGATATCGATGCGAATGATCTTGAGTTGGTCGTCGATACCCCAGACCTGCTGCTGTGGCTGCAAACGCGTGCCGACCGCGAGCACGACATCGGCCTCGCCCCAGAAGCGATAGCCGGCGGGCATGGTGACGGAGAGCTTGTGCCGACCGTCGATCACGCCCTGGCCCATGCGGCCGGTCATGACCGGCGCGTCGAGCATCTCGGCGATCGCCGCCACATATTCGCCCGCGCCCTGTGCGCCGCCACCGACCACGATCATCGGCCGCTGCGCGTTGCCCAAAAGCTTGGCGGCGCGCTCGACGGCATCCTCGTCGACGGGGCAGGGATCGGCTTTCGCGGCCATGCCTGGCAATTCGACCGGTGCCTTGCGGCCCCAGGTATCCATGGCGCATTCCAGCGCAACCGGCCGCTGGCGACCGGAAAGCAGGCGGCGGAAGGCCTCGTTCACCAGGCCCGGCGCCTCGGCCGGCGCGTTGATGCGGTCGGCCCATTTGGTGAGGCCGCGCATGATCGAGAGCTGGTCGGGCAGCTCGTGCAGCAGGCCGACATTGCGGCCAATCATCGATTGCTGAATCTGGCCCGTCAGCGCCAGCACCGGCGCGTTGGCGGCGTAGGCGGTCGACAGCGCCGCCGTGGTGTTGAGGAAGCCGGGGCCGGGCACTACGACGTAGGCCGAGGGCTTGCCTGCCGCCATCGCATAGCCCAGCGCCATGTAGGCACAGGCCTGCTCGTGGCGAGCATGGATCGGCTTGATGGCATTGGTGCGGTCATACAGCGCGTCGAAGAACGAATCGTTCTGCACGCCAGGCAGACAAAAAATCGTGTCGATGCCGTTCAACTCCAGCATCGAGACGACGGCTTGGGCGGTGGTGAGGGTTTGCGTCATACCCTAGTCTACACGAGCTCCGGACTTTCGGATGATCGGCGCGAGGCGACGCTCTTCCGAAGCTCGATAGGCGAGAGTGTCAGCCTGCGACTGCCACCACGCCGTGGCCCCCTGATCGTAGAACTTGGCCTTGAGGTCTTCGCTCTCCAAAGCCTTTTTCGACAGCTCGGAGAGCCGCGCGACGATGTCGGTGGGCACTTTCGCCGGACCGGTGAGCGTCGTCCACGACACGATGTCGAAGCCCGGCAGCGTCTCGGCGATGGCCGGGATCTCCGGCGCCACCGGCGTGCGCTTGGCCGAGGTCACGGCGATCGGGCGAACCTTGCCGGCGCGGGCCTGCGAGAGCGTGCCCGGGATATTGTCGAATATCATGTGGATCTGGCCGGCCAGCATGTCCTGCATCGCCGGTGCGGCACCGCGATAGGGAACGTGCAGCATGTCGACATCGGCCAGGATCTTGAACAGCTCGCCCGACAGGTGGAGCGTCGTGCCCGCACCCGCCGACCCGTAGGAATATTTGCCGGGGTTCTTTTTCAGCAGAGCAATCAGCTCGGGAACGGTCTTCGCCGGCACGTCGAGATTGACCGCCAGCAGATTGGGCAGCGTCCACATGGTCGACACGAAGGTGAAGTCATCCGGCACCTTGAACGGCAGCTTGCCATAGAGCGTGGGCGCGATGGCGTGGCTGGCGATGCCGCCCAAGCCGAGCGAGTAGCCGTCGGGCGCGGTCTGCGCCAGCGCATCCATGCCGACATTGCCGCCCGAGCCGCCGCGATTCTCGACGATCCACTGCTGGCCCGAGAGTTCGCTCATCTTGGCGCAGAACATGCGCGAAAGCGTGTCCGTGGCGCCGCCGGCAGGGAAGGGGTTGATGTAGCGGACCGTGCGGTTGGGATAGGTCCCCTGGGCCGAAACGATGGCAGGGGCGGCCAACGCACCCGCGATTCCAGCCAACAGCGTACGACGCCGGATGGCGATTTCTTTCTTGGTCACTGCACATTCCCCCCTTTGATTGGCAGGGAAGGTGCCAAACCGAACGACGAACGTCGAGCGCCGTAAGCGGGAAGCGGCCATGGCTGGCGGATGGGGTGGGATTCGAACCCACGGTGCGCTTGCACGCACGCCGGTTTTCAAGACCGGTGCCTTAAACCACTCGGCCACCCATCCAAAGCCTTTATTTACGGGGATTTTCTTACTGCCATCGGTGGCAAAAAGTGGCTTTGCTACCGAAATTGCTACCGAATGGCTCCAATTCCCGCCTTCCGGCCCCTTATAGCACCGCCCAACACGTCGTCGAACCGGGTAGCGGCCTCCGCCTGCATGGTGTCGGTGACGTGCGAGTAGGGCATTGTCACGTTGGCAGAGTTCACCCCCCAACTCCGGCCGCTTCGCTTCATGGCGCTGTAGCATTTCCAATGACTTAACAGGCTCGGGCAGAGGCCAGAAATCGCTCACAAGCGCCAACGTGACAACGCCCGCCAGAGTCCTCGAGCTTCCGTCAAAACCTCAATGGGATCCGCGACGATTTCATCGAACGCATGCAGCGCTACTACTTCCGTTACAACATCGACATCCCCGGCGTGCTGACCAGCATCGCCTCGATTTCGATGGTCTGCATCGCCTTGACGTTCGTGTTCAATTCGCGTGGCTGACGCGGCGCTGCGGTCTTGCTAGACCGGGCAAATGATCGACAGAAGAATGGTCTTGGGCGGGCTCCTTGCGGGTCCGCTTCCTGTTTGGGCCCAGGGTAGCGACGCCGCCTTTGCGGCGTGGCTGCAGGGCGTGCGGGCCGAGGCGCTCCGCGCCGGGATCGACACCGGCACGCTCGATGCGGCCCTCGGCTCCATCGAGCAGATACCCCGCGTGCTTGAACTGGCACGCAACCAGCCCGAATTCAAAATGACGTTCGAGCGTTATCTCGAGATCGTCGTGTCGCCTGAACGCGTCGCGCGGGGGCGGACGCTGATGCCCGAGAACCGCACCCTGATCGAGCGCTTCGCCGGGCCGGCGGGCGTTCCCGTCGAGGTCGCGATGGCGCTGTGGGGCATCGAGAGCAACTACGGCACCCGGCTCGGCGACTTCGAGGTCATACCGGTGCTGGCGACGCTGGTGTTCAACGGCTTTCGCGCGCAGTTCTTCCGCCAGCAGCTGATCGCGTCATTGCGCATTCTCGCCGAAGGCCATATCGGACTGCACGACATGAAGGGCTCGTGGGCCGGCGCGATGGGGCAGTGCCAGTTCATCCCGACCAGCTTTCTCGCCTACGCCGCCGACGGCGACGGCGACGGCCGGCGCGACATCTGGACCAGCAAGGCCGACGTCTTCGCCTCGATCGTGAACTATCTGCGGCATGCCGGCTGGCGTCCCGGCGTGCGCTGGGGAGATGAAGTCGCCGGCAACACCGCTGCCGCGGCCGGCCAGCGCATCGTCAAGCCCGCCGGTGCGAACGGACCGACATACCGGACCACCGAGAACTTCCGGGCCATCCTGCGCTGGAACCAGTCGGACTTCTTCGCGCTCGGCGTCGGCCTGCTGGCGGATCGGATCGCCGCCTGACGCCTGTGAGTGACGGCGTCTCCACCTGAGATTGCGCCTGATGTATGATAACGCGCGCATGTCATCCACCGCCGCTTCACGCATCACATCCTCGCCGTTCGCCCGCGCCTGTGGCGCCGTCCTGATTTTGGCTGCGGCAAGTGCCTGCAGTTCGACGAGCGGGCCGGCTAGTGGCGGCGGGTCGCGCGGCGCCTACAAGATCGGATCGCCCTATACGATCGACGGCACGACTTACACGCCGATGGAAGAATTCCAGCATGTCGAGACCGGCATGGCCTCCTGGTACGGCCCGGGCTTTCACGGCAGGGCGACCGCCAACGGAGAGCGCTACGACCAGAACGACCGCACCGCCGCGCATCGGACGCTGCAGATGCCGTCGGTCGTCCGCGTGACCAATCTCGAGAACGGCCTCAGCACCGTCGTGCGCGTTAACGACCGCGGCCCTTACGCCCGCAATCGGGTGCTCGATCTCTCGAAGGGCGCCGCCGGCGATCTCGACATGATGAAAAGCGGCGTCGTCCGCGTCCGCATCGAGCAGCTCGGCGCCGAAAGCCAGGCGGTCAAGGACGTCGCCCTGAACGGCGGCGGACCGATGGACCAGCGCGAGGCACTCGAGCGGCTGGCGGCCGGCCGGCGCGGAGCTCCCGTGATGACGGCCGCCGGCCAGGCCGGCCTTGCAGCTGCGCCGCCACCGGCGATACAGGCCGCCTGGCCCAACAACCCGCGCAGCCCGGCGGTGAGCCCGGTCCAGGCGGCCGGCGCGGCAGGCGGCAGCCCGACGGTCGCATCGCTCGCCGCCACGGCGTCGACGCTGGCATCGACGGCGAACGGCTTTTATGTGCAGACGGGCTCCTTCTCGACGGTGGAAAACGCCGAGCGGCAGCGTGGCGCGGTGCGCAGCTACGGCACCTCGGAGATTTCCCAAGCCTCGACGGCCGGACGCGATGTATACCGGGTCCGTATCGGTCCCTACACGACAGCCGACGCTGCCGGCATCGTCGCGGACCGGCTCAAACGCTCAGGTTACGGTGATGCGCGTGTCGTATCGGACTAGTCCTCTGCGCCTGGTGACGGCTCTTGTCGTGCTGGCGGCGATCGCCGGCATGACGTCCGGCGCCTATGCCCAGCAGCAGGACCCGCCGCGCCGTCAGCAGCCCCAGCCGCAGAAGCCGCCCGCCAAGCCTCAGCAGCGCCCGGTCGCAAAGCCGCCGGCGCCGGCCAAGACAGAGGCCTTGCCGCCGTCACAGATCGGCACCGGCACGCTGGCCAAGCAGGCCTTCATGGTCGATCCGCAGACCTCGACGGTCATGCTGTTCAAGGACGCCGACAAGCCGATGCATCCGTCTTCGATGGCGAAGATGATGACGATCTACATCCTGTTCGAGGAGCTCGCGGCCGGTCGCGTGAAACTCGACACCAGGTTCCGCGTCAGCGAACGCGCTCGCGCCATGGGCGGGTCGCGCATGTTCGTCGAGATCGGCACCGAAGTGAGCGTCGAAGACCTGATCCGCGGCATGATCGTGCTGTCGGGCAACGATGCCTGCGTTGTCGTCGCCGAAGGCCTGTCGGGCACCGACGAGAGCTTTGCCGAGCGCATGACCAAGCGTGGCCGCGAGCTCCGCATGGCCCGCACGGTGTTCAAGAATTCGTCCGGCTGGCCGGCCGACGGCCAGCAGACCACGGCGCGCGATCTCGCGGTGCTGGCGTGGCGCACCATCGACGATTTCTCCAAGTTATACCGCTACTACGCGGAGACAGACTGGACCTACAACAACATCCATCAGGACAACCGCAATCGCCTGCTCCGTCTCGTGCCGGGGACCGATGGCCTGAAGACCGGCCATACGGAGGAGGGCGGCTACGGACAGACAACATCGGCACTGCGCGACGGAAGGCGACTCATCCTCGTCGTGAATGGCATGACGTCGATGGCCGAACGCGCCGCCGAAACCTCGCGGCTGATGGAATGGGGCTTCCGCGAATTCACCAACACCACGATCTTCCGCGCCGGCGACGTCGTCACCGAAGCGCCGGTATGGCTGGGCGCCGCCGACAAGGTGCCGCTGGTCATCGCGCGCGCCGTCGCCGTGACCAGCCCGGTCGGCCAGCCGGCCCAGCCACGCGTCGTTGCGCGCTTCGACGGGCCACTGACGGCGCCGGTCGTCAAGGGCGACAAGGTCGGCACGATCGCCGTGACGCTGCCCGATGGCCGCGTCATCGAGCATCCGCTCGAAGCCGGCGCCGACGTGCCGCGGCTCGGCGCCTTTGGCCGCATGGCCGCGCTGCTCAAGCACTACCTCTTCGGCTGGCTGTCGTGAGCGACGCCTTTTTAGGGCGGTTCATCACGCTGGAAGGAGGCGAGGGAGCAGGGAAGTCGACCCAGATCGCGCGCCTCGGCGAATGGCTGCGCAATCGCGGCCGCGAAGTCATCGCCACCCGCGAACCCGGCGGTTCGCCCGGCGCCGAGGTGGTGCGCAAGCTCCTGGTCGAGGGCCCTGTCGACCGCTGGGACGGGCCGACCGAAGCCTTGCTGCATTTCGCCGCCCGCCGCGATCATCTGCGCGCCACGGTCTGGCCGGCGCTGAAGCGCGGCGCCTGGGTGGTCAGCGACCGCTTCGCCGATTCGACGGTCGCCTATCAGGGCTACGGTCATGGCGTCGATCGCGGCCTGCTCAATCGCCTCTACAACATCGCCGTCGGCGATTTCGTGCCCGATCTCACGATCGTGCTCGACCTGCCGGTTGAAACCGGACTGAAGCGCGCCGCTGCTCGCCGCGGCACGGAGACGCGCTACGAAAGCCTGCCGATAGAATTCCATCGCCATGTCCGGGCGGGCTTCCTGGAAATCGCCGCCGGCGACCCGCGCCGCTGTGTCGTCGTCGACGCGACGCGCAGCGTCGAGGACATCGCGGCAGAGATCGCCCGGGCGGTCGGCGAACGGTTGGCGGCCTGAGCCATGGCGCGGGGCAAAAGCGCGGTCGATCCAAACGAGCTAGAAAAGCTCGAATGGCCCTACGACTGGCCGCCGCCGTGGCGGACCGAGCATCTCATCGGCCACGAGGACGCGGAAAAGACCATGCTCGAGGCCCATGCCAGCGGACGGCTGCACCATGCCTGGCTGCTGACCGGCCCGCGCGGCATCGGCAAGGCCACGCTCGCCTGGCGCTTTGCGCGCTTCCTGCTGTGTGGCCAGGACCAAGGCGGTTTGTTCGGGGGCGGCGGCAAGCCAGAAAGCCTCGATGTCGCCTCTGACGCGCGCGGCCGCTCGCTGATCGATGCGCGCTCTCATCCCGACCTGTTCCATCTGCGGCGCACGCTTCACCCCAAGGAGGCACGCATCCAGAACGAGATCACGATCGACGATGTGCGTGACCTCGGCGGGTTCATGCATAAGACGCCGGCGATGGGCGACTGGCGGGTCGCCATTGTAGACTCGGCGGACGAGATGAACCGCAACAGCGCCAATGCCGTACTGAAGGTCCTCGAGGAGCCGCCGCCCAAGGCGGTGCTGCTGATCGTGGCGCACGCGCCGGGCCGGCTGCTGCCGACAATCCGCTCACGTTGCCGTCGCATGGCGCTGTCGCCGCTCACGGAAGAAACTGTCGTGAAACTGCTCGGCCAATACGCGCCGGACACTTCGGTCGACGAGCGCGCCGCCTTGGCGCGCCTCGGCGAAGGCAGCATCGGTCGCGCGCTCGAACTCGCCGGGGCGGGCAGCCTCGCGCTCTATCGCGACATCGTCGACGTTCTCGCCACGCTGCCCGATCTCGACATGCCGCGTCTGCACGGCTTCGCCGAGCGCTTCGCCAAGCGCGGCGAGGAAGCCAACGCCGACTGGCGTTCGCTCAACTATCTTTTCGACGGCTGGCTGAAGGGTCTGATGCGCCGCGGCACGGCGGGCGGCGAGAGTGCGCCCGTGGTGCCCACGGAAAGCGGGTTGCATGCGCGTTTGCTCGCCGCGGCGAGCCTTGATCGCTGGATGGAGGCATGGGAAAAGATCGCCCACCTGTCGTCCCGGGCCGATGCAGTCAATCTCGACCGCAAGCAAACAGTGCTCGTAAGCTTCCTGGCTCTCCAATCGGCAATGCGCTGAAGCGCTGAGCCTAACGCTCCGGGAAGGGCGGCAGGCCGGAGTTCAGTCATGTCGGGCCGCAAGACCTTCTACGTCACCACGCCGATCTACTACGTCAACGACGTGCCCCATATCGGGCACGCCTACGCGACGCTTGCGTGCGATGTGATGGCCCGTTTCATGCGCCTCGACGGGTACGACGTGCATTTCCTCACCGGCACCGACGAGCACGGCCAAAAGGTCGAGAAGGCCGCGGCCGCGGCCGGTCTGTCGCCGCAGGCCTTCACCGACAAGGTGAGCCAGTCGTTCCGCGATCTCATCGGCGCGATGAATTTCACGCCGGACAATTTCATTCGCACCACCGAGAAGCGACACTACGCCTCCTGCCAGGCGCTGTGGGAGAGGCTCGTCGCCGCCGGCGACATCTACCTCGGCAAATACGCCGGCTGGTACTCGGTGCGCGACGAGGCGTTCTATGCCGACAGCGAAACCGAAGTCGACGCGGACGGCAAGCGCCGTGCCGGTCCGGTGGGCAACGAGGTCGAATGGGTCGAGGAGCCGTCGTATTTCTTCAAGCTCTCGGCCTGGGCCGACCGGCTGCTCGAATTCTACGACAAGAACCCGCGCTTCATCGCGCCGGAAAGCCGGCGCAACGAGATCATCAGCTTCGTGAAGGGCGGCCTGCAGGATCTCTCGGTGTCGCGTACCAGCTTCAGCTGGGGCGTGCCGGTGCCGGGCGATCCCAAGCATATCATGTACGTCTGGCTCGACGCGCTAACCAACTACATCACCGAGTGCGGCTATCCGGATCAGAGCAATCCGTTGTGGCGATTCTGGCCGGCCGATCTGCACATCGTCGGCAAGGACATCATCCGCTTCCATTGCGTGTACTGGCCGGCCTTTTTGATGTCGGCGGGCGTGCCAACGCCGAAGCGGGTCTCCGCGTCGGGCTGGTGGACGACCGAGGGCCAGAAGATCTCGAAATCGCTGGGCAACGCTATCGATCCGGTGGCCGTGGCGGCTGAAATCGGCCTCGACCCACTGCGCTATTTCCTGCTGCGCGAAGTGCCGTTCGGCAGCGACGGCGATTTCCAGCGCCGCGCCTTGATCGGCCGCCTCAATGCCGATCTCGCCAATGCCTACGGCAATCTCTGCCAGCGCGTGTTGTCGATCGTCGCCAAGAATTGCGGCGAGAAGGTTCCGCCCAAAGACACTTTGCAGGAGGCGGACAATGCCTTGCTCGATCGCGCGCGCGGCCTGCTCGCCGTCGTGCGTGCCGAGCTGGCCGACCAGGCATTCCACAAGGCGCTGACGTCGATCTGGGAAGTGATCGCCGACGCCAACCGCTATGTCGACGCGCAGGCACCGTGGGCGCTGGCCAAGACCGACACCGTGCGCCGCGATACAGTCATGTGGGTGTTAGCCGAAACCATCCGGCGCGTGACGCTGCTGGTGCAGCCCTTCATGCCGGACTCTGCGGGCAAGATCCTCGATCAGCTCGCCGTGCCGGCCGGGGGCAGGGCGTTCGCGGCATTCGACACGGAGCTGGCGCCGGGAACTGCCTTGCCGAAACCGCAGGGCGTCTTCCCGCGTTTCGTCGAGGCGGCAAAAGCGGCGTCCTGAAATGCTGATCGACAGCCACTGCCATCTCGACTTCCCCGAACTGGCGACCGACGAGGCCGGCGTGCTGGCGCGTGCCCGCACCGCGGGCGTTGCCGGCATGCTGACGATCGGCACGCGGCTCGACCAGTTCGACCGCGTGCGGGCGATCGCCGAGCGTCACGAAAATATCTGGTGTTCGGTCGGCGTGCACCCACACGAGGCCAAGGAAGAGGGGCAGCGCACACCCGAACGCCTGATCGAGGCGGCCCGACATCCCAAGGTCGTGGGCATCGGCGAGACCGGGCTGGATTTCTACTACGAGCACAGTCCGCGCGACGAGCAGGCCGAGAGCTTTCGCACCCACATCGTCGCGGCGCGCGAAACCAGGCTGCCGCTGATCGTCCACACCCGCGATGCCGACGCCGAAACGGGCGACATGCTCGAGCAGGAATATCGTCGTGGACCCTTCATCGGCCTGCTGCATTGCTTCAGTTCGGGTCCCGAGGTCGCCCGGCGCGCGCTGGCGCTGGGCTTCTACATTTCGATTTCTGGCATCGTGACCTTCAAAGCGGCCGAGGAGCTGCGGGCCATCGTGCGCGACATCCCGCTCGACCGGCTGCTGGTCGAGACCGATGCACCCTACCTCGCGCCGGTGCCCAAGCGCGGCAAGACCAACGAGCCGGCCTTCGTCGCCCACACCGCGGCCAAGGTGGCCGAGCTCAAGGGTGTCGGCATCGCCGAACTCGAGGCCGCGACCACGGACAATTTCTTCCGGCTGTTTGCCAAGGCGGAGCGCAGCGAATGCGCGTGACCATCCTGGGCTGCGGCACCTCGGCCGGCGTGCCGCGGCCGGGCGGGAAGGACGGAAAGGGCGAGTGGGGGGCGGCCAACCCGGCCGACCCGCGCAACCGCCGCCGGCGCTGCTCCATCCTCGTCGAGGAGGGCGGCAAGACCCTGCTGATCGACACCTCGCCCGACCTTCGCGCTCAACTCCTCGACGCCGAGGTCGAGCGCGTCGACGCCGTAGTCTGGACCCATGAGCATGCCGACCAGGTCCACGGCATCGACGATCTGCGGCCCTACATGCTGCGTCAGGGCGTGATCGAGAGCTGGGCGAACCGGCATACCTATGAGGTCCTGCTGCGGCGCTTTGGTTACTGCTTCGAGGCCGAGGGCGACGGCTTCTACAATCCGATCTACAGGACCAACCTGATCGAGGGACCCTTCACGGTCGCCGGCATTCCGGTCGTGCCGTTCACGCAGGATCACGGCTCGATCCCGTCCCTCGGCCTGCGTTTTGGCGCCCTGGCCTACGCCAACGACGCCGTGGCCCTTTCAGAGGCCGCGCTGGCCGCCCTGGAAGGTGTCGAGGTGCTGATCGTCGATGCCATGCGCTACCGGCCGCACCCCACGCACGCCCACCTCGATCTGGCCCTACAATGGGTGAAGCGCATTGCACCCAAGCAGGCGTTTTTGACCAACCTCCACGTCGATATGGATTATGCTGAGCTCGACCGGGTGACGCCGGGCAACGTTAAACCTTGCTACGACGGTCTATTTATTGAGTTATAACAATGGATAACATGATATTTATAACCTAATACTCGAACATGGACAAAGGGAGTCCGGAGCTTGGCGCAAGCGACTGGTGATCGCCGCCGGGATGGCGTGCGTCTGGGCGGCTGGTGCCGTCCATGCTCAAGGCCAGTTCGACGCCGCCGGCGCCACCTTCCGCGACTACGCCACGCTCGATAACGGCGCCAGCTTCTACAAGGTCGAAGGCATGGTGTCGGGCGGCAACGCCAGCGACCAGACGGCCGCCAGGCTGATGGGCATCGACAACGAAAAGGGCCAGGCGCGGGTTCGCTTCGACGCCATCAAGACCGAGGTGACGCTGCCGCTGGGCTGGCAGGCCAGCGAGGACTGGGAGCGGGGTGTTGGCTTCAGTGGCGACCGCCGTTATCGGCTGATCGTCTGGCGGGTCGATTTCGCCTTCGAGGGCGTCAAGGACGCCGAGCACTATGTCGCGACCAAGAGCGGCTCGATCCAGGCCCGTCGGCCGAAGATCCAGGCGCGCGCGCGCAAGCTCGGCGACGGCACGTTCCTGGTGATCTACGAGAACGTCCCGCCGGGCCGCGGCGACAGCGAGACCCGAGCCGTGTTCGACGTGCTGATGGCCAAGTCCGCCAGCGGCAACGACGGCGTGCTGCTGACCCTGGGCGTGCCGGCCAGCGACACCGAACGAGGGTTGCGCCTGATGGCACTGATCAAGGCATCGGTTAAGGTAGATTGGTGATTAAAGGGCTTTGATTTCTTTCTTAATATATATTTGTCATAATATATATTATACGATTATCGGAGTTGATCGATGACCGCTGAACGCCCGAGCCCGGCATCGCTGCCGCGCGAGCCGCTGGCCCGTCTTCTCGCGGTCATGGCGTGGCTGCGCGATCCCAAGCAAGGCTGTCCCTGGGACATCGAGCAGAACTTCCGGACCATCGCGCCGTACACGATCGAGGAAGCCTACGAGGTCGCCGACGCCATCGAGCGCCACGACATGCCGGCGCTCAGGGAGGAGCTGGGCGACCTCCTCCTTCAGGTCGTCTATCACGCCCAGATGGCGAGCGAGGCCAAGGCCTTCACTTTCGCCGAGGTGGCCGCCGGGATTGCCGACAAGATGGTCGACCGCCACCCGCACGTGTTCGGCGACACCACCATCGCCACGGCCGATGCCCAGACCGTCTCCTGGGAGGCCCGCAAGGCCGCCGAACGGGCGGCCAAGGCCGGCGCCGGTGCCAGTGCAGGAACCCTGGACGGCATCGCCCGCGCCCTCCCCGCTCTCCTGCGGGCTGAAAAGCTGCAACGCCGCGCCGCCCGGGTGGGTTTCGACTGGAAGACGACCGGGCCCGTCCTGGACAAGATCGAGGAGGAAATCGGCGAACTGCGCGTCGAACTGGCCGCCGGCCAGCCCGATCCGGCCCATGTCGCCGATGAACTCGGCGACATCCTGTTCGCCGTGGCCAATCTGGCGCGCCACTACAAGGTCGATCCCGAGGCAGCCCTGCGCTCGACCAACGACAAGTTCGAGCGCCGCTTCCGTTACATCGAGAAAAAGCTGGCCGAACAAGGCCGCAAGCCCGCCGACGCCACGCTCGATGAGATGGAAGCGCTCTGGCAGACCGCCAAGACGGCAGCCTAGAGGGGGGTCGGCCCGGAAATCGGGAAAACCGCCTGAAATGCCGATGGCATATGCATCGGAGGTTTCCCGATCGGTCGGGAAACGGCGGGAAACCGTCCCTAGTCCAGTGTCGCCAGCAACGGCATGCGGGCGGCGTCGAATACCGAGCGGACCTCGGCCAGGACGGGGGCTGAGGAAGCGCCGATGATCCCCGCCTTGATGTCCTGGTCTGGCGCGTAGAGCGCGCCGTCGAACCGCACTGCCTCGCCGCCGGCCTCGCGCAGCATCAACGCGCCGCCGGCATGGTCCCACGGCTTGACCCGGCGATAGAGGCTGAAGCTCACCCGGCCGGCCAGAATGTCGATGTATTCCACCCCGGCGCAGCGCAGCGTCGAGAGCTTGCCGAGACGGGCCCGCTGGGCCGCCGGCAGGTCGCGCTCGAAAGTCTTGCCGACCTTGTAGCCGATATAGCCGGAAGGCTGAGGAACGGCGGCACCGCGAACCGGCGCGCCATTCACGGTCACGCCCTGCCCCTTGATCGCCACGGCCAGGCGGTTGCCCGGAATGTCGAAGATCCAGGAGGCGATTGTCTGCCGGTCGCGGACCAGCGCTACGATGATGGCGAAGATGTTCTTGCCGGCGGCGAAGTTGGCCGTACCGTCGAGCGGATCGACGATCCAGCAGGCCTCGTTCGGCCGCGCGATCAGCTCGAGCAGGCCGGCATCCTTTTCGACCGCCTCCTCGCCGACCACCGCTATGCCCGGCAGGATCCTGGCCAGGCCGGACGCAAGGCGCTGTTCGGCGGCCTCGTCGGCGACGGTCACGAAGTCGCCCGGCCGCTTCAGCCGTATCTCGCCCTTGGAAAGGTTGCGAAAGCGCGGCAGCAATTCCGCCGCGGCCGTTTCGCGAATCAGCTCGGCGACCCGCTCCGAGTCGCCGCCTTTCAGCATCGCCTCAGCCGACGACGCCGAACAGGTCCTCTTCTTTGAGGATCACGTGGTCGACACCGTCGAGCTTGACCTCAGTGCCGGACCATTTGCCGAAGATCACCTTGTCACCGACCTTCACGCCGAGCGGCTGCAGGCGACCGTCCTCGAGGCGCTTGCCCTTGCCGACGGCCACCACTTCGCCCTGCATCGGCTTTTCCTGGGCCGTATCGGGGATGATAAGGCCGCCCTTGGTGCGGGTCTCGGCCTCGATCGGCTTCAGCAGCAGGCGGTCCTGCAAGGGCTTGAATTTCATGATGTTTCCTTCGTCGTGATAGGCGCGCTTATAGAAAGCCGGTCCGGGGGGTGTCAACGCGCCAACCGGTGCTCCAGCTGCGCGCTGGAGGCGGCGTCGAGGGCCACCGTCAGCCAGGCCATTTCGCCGTCGTCGCGCCGGCTGCGCACGTCGCCGTGGCGGTAGAGCCAGGCGATGGTGGCGCCGTCGCTCAACGGCACGGAGATCTCGCGGGCGGAGTCGGTCTGGCTCAAGAATTCGCCGATCGCCTCCATGAGCTCGCCGACGCCCTCGCCGGTGATCGCCGAGACCGGGTACTGCCGCGCCCGCTCTGCGCCGGTCGAGGAACGGTTCTGCAACGTGTGGCGGCCGTCCTCGGACAGGGAATCGATCTTGTTCAACGCCTCGATCATCGGGGTGTCGTCCCCCTCCTCGCCCTCGCCCTTGATCGCGCCGAGCTCGCTCAGCACGGTCTCGACGTCGGTGCACTGGCGCTCGCTGTCGGGATGGGCGATGTCGCGGACATGCACGATGAGGTCGGCTTCGATGACTTCTTCCAGCGTCGCGCGGAAGGCGGCCACGAGATGCGTCGGCAGGTCGGAGATGAAGCCCACGGTGTCGGACAGCACGCAGTCGCGGCCGTTGGGCAGCTTGATCGACCGCATGGTCGGATCGAGAGTGGCGAACAGCAGGTCCTTGGCCAGGACGCCGGCGCCGGAGAGGCGGTTGAACAGCGTCGACTTGCCGGCGTTGGTGTAGCCGACCAGCGCCACCGTCGGCAGCTGCGCCTTCTTGCGGCCGGCGCGGTTGACAGCACGGGTGCGCCGTACGCCCTCGAGGTCGCGCTTGATCTTGATGATGCGATCGCCGATCAGCCGACGATCCATCTCGATTTGCGATTCGCCGGGGCCACCGAGGAAGCCGAAGCCGCCACGCTGGCGCTCGAGATGGGTCCATGACCGCACGAGGCGGCCACGCTGGTAGTCGAGCGCCGCGAGCTCGACCTGCAGGCGGCCTTCATGGGTTCGGGCGCGCGAACCGAAGATTTCCAGGATCAGCCCGGTGCGGTCGATGACCTTGGTCTCCCAGGCCTTCTCGAGATTGCGCTGCTGGATCGGCGTCAGCTTGTCGTCGACGATGACCAGACCGATGCCCAGCTCCTCGACCTGGCCCTTGATGCGCTCGACGACGCCCTTGCCGATCAACGTTGCTGGCGTGATGCGGCGCAACGGCGCCGACTGCGCCAGACGCACGTCGAGATCGATGGCGCGCGCCAGGCCGACCGCTTCCTCGAGCTTGGCCTCGGCGTTTCGTCCCTCGCCGCGGTTGCCCTGGTCGTATGGGCACAGCACCGCGGCCGCCGTGGCCGGGCGGGCGGTGTCGTGTGGTTTGCGCTTGGGTCTCTCGAGCTCGGGGGCTTCGTTCAAATCAGCCTGCGGCCTCGGCCTTGTCCCCGTCGAACAGCTGGACCGGGGTGACCGGCATGATGGTCGAGATGGCGTGCTTGTAGACGAGCTGGGAATGCCCGTCGCGACGCAGCAGTACGGAGAAATTGTCGAACCAGGTGACGATTCCCTGCAGTTTCACGCCGTTCACCAGAAAGATCGTGACCGGAGTCTTGTTTTTCCGCAGGTGGTTCAGGAACACGTCCTGAACATTTTGTGGCTTTTCGCTCATGTTCTTGGCCTCTTGCTGGGCGATCGGCGGCCCGAAAGCTACCGGTTGGGGGCGGGTCTCTAGCCGCTACCGAGTTAAGACAAATATAGGCACTGTTATGGTCGAAGCAATGCCGCCAGATCATGACAATTCCGTGCGCGCAGACGCGGGGGAAACTCCAGAAGAAGCCCGAACAATTCGGCCGGCCCACCCACCAGAATGGGCACGCAGCCCGCTGCATGGGCACATTCCAGGTCCGCCGGGGTATCTCCCACCATCCACACGCTGTCGCCAGGGGCAATTCCCGTGCCGTCGAGCGCCATGAAGATCGGGTCCGGTGCTGGCTTGTCGCGGGCGCAGTCCTTGGCGCCCACGGCCCGCCTGATCCAGCGATCCCAGCCGAGGTGGGCAAGTTCGGCGCGCAGGTTGACGCCAACCTTGTTGCTGACCACCGCGACATAGCAGCCGGCGTCGCTGCAGCGCGCCAGAAGCGCGGCAGCGCCCGGCAGCGGCGACAGGCGCTCGAGATGGATGCGGTAGAAGGTCTCGTAGAACACTTTTTCGGCATCGCCGGCACGCGGGCCGAACAGCGCCGGGAAAACGTCACGCAACGAGCCGTGGGCACGGTCCCTCACCTCCTGCGCCGTCCACGGCGTCTGGCCGAGGGCAGCAAAGGTGTCGCGGTAGCACTCGACGATGGTCGGCCAGGTGTCGACCAGGGTGTTGTCCCAGTCGAACAGGACTGCGCGCGGCAGTTTGGGCTTCACGTGACCTGCTCGCCTGCCCCGGCGAAGCGGACATATTCCTCGCGCAGGCGTCGTGCCATCGGGCCGGGTTTGCCTTCGCCAACCGGCTGGCCGTCAATCTTCACGACCGGCGTCACGAACGAGGTGGCGCTGGTGATGAAGGCTTCCTTGGCCTTCTTGGCCTCGGAGAGGCTGAATGGACGCTCGACGAATTTAAGCTGCAGGGAATTTGCGAGTTTTTTCAAAGTCTGACGGGTGATGCCGGCCAAAATGCCCTGGTCGGTGTGGCGCGTGATCAATTCGTTGGCGTCGGTGACGATCCAGGCGTTGGTCGAAGCGCCCTCGGTGACACAGCCCTTGTCGTCGATCAGCCAGGCTTCGTAGGCGCCGCTCTCCCTCGCCTCCTGCTTAGCGAGCACGTTGGGCAGCAGCGCCACGGTCTTGATGTCGCAACGCTCCCAGCGGATGTCGCGCGTGCTCTTCACCGCGACGCCGGCCCCGGGATCGTTTTCGGCACGCTTGCTGTTCTTGGTGGTGAGCACGAGGGCGGGCTTTACCTTGGTCGTCGGAAAAGCATGGTCACGCCGCGCCACGCCGCGCGTCACCTGCATGTAGACCAGGCCGTCGCGCAGGCGATTGCGCCGCATCAGCTCGCGGATGATGAAACCCAGCGCCGGACGGCCCACCGGCCAGTCAATGCGCAGTTCGCCCAGCGAACGATCGAGGCGGTCGAGATGCGGCTTCTCGTCGATCAATTTGCCGTCGCGCACGCCCACGACTTCGTAGACGCCGTCGGCGAGCTGGTAGCCGCGGTCCTCGATATGCACCGTGGCCTCGCGGTGATCGACATAGCGGCCGTTGACGTAGGCATAGCGAGCCATGATGCCCTCCCTACCCTTGCGTACCGTCGCCGTTGCGTTCGTCCGCCGCTCCGCCATGCAGGCCGAGCGACTTCAGCTTGCGGTGCAGCGCCGAGCGCTCCATGCCGACGAAGGTCGCGGTGCGCGAAATATTGCCGCTGAAGCGCGTGACCTGGGCCAGCAGATACTCGCGCTCGAAGACCTCGCGGGCGTCGCGCAGCGGCAGCTGCATGATCTCGCCCCCCTTCTCCCAGCGCAGTACCGACGGCGCGTCTTCGCTGACGTCGCTGGGCAGCACGTCGGCACGGATCGGTCCGCCGTCGGCCGGCGCTAGGATTAGCAGGCGCTCGATGACGTTGCGCAGCTGGCGGACGTTGCCCGGCCAGTCGTGACCCTGCAGGGCGGCCAGCGTATCCTCGCCGATGGTGCGCGAGGCCAGCCCCGTGGCATCGGCGACGCGGCCGAGCAGGTGGGCGGCGAGTTCGGGAATGTCCTCGCGCCGTTCGGTGAGCGCCGGGACGCGCAAGGAAACCACATTCAGGCGATGGTAGAGCTCCTCGCGAAAATTGTTGGCGGCGATCTCGTCGGGGATCGACCGGCAGGTCGAGGCGAGCACGCGGACGTCGACCTCGACACGCGTCTTGCCGTCGCCGCGGGTATAAAACTGCTCCTGCAAGAGGCGCGCGAGGCGGGCCTGCAGGTTGACCGGCATGTCGGCCACTTCCTTGAGCAGCAACGTGCCGCCATGCGCCATCTCGAAGGCGCCCGAGACGCGCAGCGCATCGGCGCCGGGCTCGTCCTCCGTGCCGAACAGTTCGAGTTCCAGCCGTTCGGCCGGCATGGTCGAGCAATTGACCACCACGAACGGGCCGTCGGCGCGCTTGGCCCCCTGGTGGATGAGGCGCGCGGCGGCCTCCTTGCCCGAACCCGAAGGCCCGGAGATCAGGACGCGGCTGCCGGTCGGCGCCACCTTCTCGATCTGCGAACGCATGTTGGCAGCGACACTTGATGAGCCGACGAACGCCACGTCGCCGCCGGCGCGGCGGCGCAGCGTCGCATTCTCGCGCTTCAGCCGGTCGGCTTCGATGGCGCGATCGACGACCAGCAGCAGGCGGTCGGCCTTGAACGGCTTTTCGATGAAATCGTAAGCGCCGGTCTTGATCGCCGAAACGGCGGTGTCGATGGTGCCATGACCGCTGATCATCACCACCGGGATCGGCGGGTCCTCGCGCCGGATGACCTCGAGCAGCTGCAGGCCGTCGAGAGCGCTACCCTGCAGCCAGACGTCGAGGATGACCAGCGCCGGGCGGCGCTGGCGCACGGCGTCGATGGCCTCCGAGCTGTTGTGGGCGCGGCGCGCGGTGTTGCCTTCGTCCTCGAGGATGCCCGCGATCAGCGTGCAGATGTCTCGTTCGTCGTCGACGATCAATATGTCGTGGGCCATGACTCTTCAAACGTGTCCGCGGTGCGGCCACGGCTCATTGCTCAGGGGGATCATTGTGCGGCGGTCGCCTGCGGATGCGCCGTCGCGATTTCCTTTTCGTCGCGACGGAATACCAGACTGATGCGCGCGCCGCCACCCTCGCGGTCGTCAAGCACCAGCCGCCCGCCGTGGTCCTCCATGATCTTCTTGACGATGGCCAGGCCCAGTCCCGTACCCTTGCTGCGTGTCGTCATGTAGGGCTCGGTCAGGCGCTCGCGTCCCTCGTGCGGCAGACCCTTGCCGTTGTCCTCGACGACGATCTTGACCGTCGTGCCGTCATCGGCGAGCGACAGCGAAATCTCGCCCAACGGCAGCGGCTCGTCGTTGCGGCTCTCGCGGCCCTCGATCGCCTCCGCGGCGTTCTTGAGGATGTTGGTTAGCACCTGGCCGATCTGCCGGCGGTCGCAGATCAGCGCGACCGCCTGATCGGGCAGAGCGGCGCGGTAGCGGATTTCGGAGTTGGCGTTGCGCTGCAGGAACAGCGCCTGCTGGCAAAGTTCCTTGGCATCCTCGGGCTGCACCGTCGGCCGCGGCATGCGCGCAAAGGACGAGAACTCGTCGACCATGCGGCCGATATCGCCGACTTGGCGGATGATGGTGTCGGTGCAGATCTTGAAAGTCTCGGGATCGTCGGTGATCTGCTTGAGGTAGCGCCGGCGCAAGCGTTCGGCCGAGAGCTGGATCGGCGTCAGCGGATTCTTGATCTCGTGCGCGATGCGTCGCGCCACGTCGCTCCACGCCGCCATGCGCTGGGCCGACATCAGATCGGTCACGTCGTCGAAGGTCACGACCAGGCCGGCGTCGGAGGCGGCGCTGAGGCGAACCAGCAGTGTCCGCCGCGCGCCGCGCTGCGTGATCTCGATCTGCCCCTGGCTCACGCGGTCCGGCCTTTCGGCCGCCTGCGCAAGGAGGTCCGCGAGTTCGGGCATCAGGTCGACCAGCGCCCGGCCGAGCACGCCATCTTCAGGCAGCGCCAGCAGGTCGAGCGCAGAGCGGTTGGCCCGCGCCACCTTGCCGCCGCTTTCGACGCTCAGCACGCCCGCTGTGACGCCGGCCAGCACCGCGTCGGTCAGACGGCGACGCGTGTCGAGCTCGCGGTTGGCGTCGACCAGTTCGCGTCGCTGCTCCTCGATCTGGCTAGTCATGCGGTTGAACGACCGCGCGAGCTGACCGAGCTCATCGTTGGGCGGCCCCTCCTCGACGCGCGCCGCAAGATCGCCACCGCGCACGCGCTCGGCCACCGCCATCAGCCCGCCGATCGGCTCGGTCATGAGCGAAGCGAACACGATGGCAAGCCAGACTGCGGCCAAGAGCAGCAGCAGTGCGATCGCGCCATAGACCAGGAAGATGGTGAGCTGGTTGCGCTCCATCGCCTGCTCGATCTGGGCGTAGAACTGGCCTGCCTGCTCGATGCTGCGGATGTAGTCGACGACCCGCGGATCGACCGCGTGGCCGGTGATCAGAAACAGCGGCTCGCCCACGAAAAGCTGCATAACGAAGTAGGCGCCGGTCGTGGACTCGAATTGCACCGGCCGCGCCTGGTTCACGGCTTGCCATAGAAATTGCGGCGGTGGCACCGGGTTGGTCATTGGCTCGACACCGCTTGCGTTGGCGCGCGCGATCACGCCCTTGTCGGCGTCGATTACGGCGGCTTCGAGCAGAGGCCGGCCTTCGATCAGCGTGGCAAGAAGCGCGCTTGTGGCTTCGGAGTCGCGGAGCTGGTCCATTCCCAGTTCCTGCAGTGGCACTGCGAGGGCGCCGATATTGCCTTGAATCTCCTGCTCGCGGGCCCGGCGCACCGGCTCGCCAATAGCCCGCGCCGCCTCGAACGAGGTTTGCGACGGACGGACGACGAACTCCGTGAGATTGAGAACCAGCAGCGAGAGAATGATCGCAACGACTAGTGTCGGCGTAATGGCAAACAGGCTGCACACCAGCACCAGACGCATGTGCAGACGCGAACCGGCAGCGCCGCGGCGACGATCGAGCCAGAGCTGCGTCAGGCGCACCGCCATGACCGAGACCAGTCCGATGGCGATTACCAGATCGGCGACCAGCAGGCCGGTCATCCAGCCG
>CAMDQJ010000005.1 GCA_945905835.1 Asaia bogorensis | reverse complement strand
TGGAGTGGCGCGCCCCCAGCAAAATTGTAGACTGCGGCCACCATGACCCAGGGCACCTACCGCCGGCCCAGCGCCGGCGATCATCCGCCCCATCGCGTCGACGCCTACAAGTCGACGGTCGGGCGGTCGCCGCGCCAGCCCGCTGTTGTGCTGCCGCAGACACTCTCTGAGATCACCGGCCCGCTGGCGGTGAGCGAGCGGCTCGACGCCACCGAGAATGATCTCACGCGCCAGCGCATGGGCCCGCCGCTCGGCGAGCGCATCATCGTGCATGGCCGCGTGCTCGACGAGGATGGCAAGGCGGTGCCCAATGCCCTGGTCGAGATCTGGCAGTGCAACGCCGCCGGCCGCTATCACCATCCCGGCGACCAGCACGGTGCGCCGCTCGATCCCAACTTCTACGGCGGCGGACGGACGCGCGCCGATTCAGACGGCGGCTACAGGTTCGTCACCGTGAAGCCCGGAGCCTATCCCTGGGGCAACCACAAGAACGCCTGGCGGCCGGCGCATATCCATTTCTCCCTGTTCGGTCCGGCCTTCGCCACGCGCCTGATCACCCAGATGTACTTCCCCAACGATCCGGTGCTGGCCTACGACCCGATCTACAACTCGGTGCCCGAAGGCGCGCGCCATCGCCTGCAGGCGGCCTTCGACATGGAGGGAACGCAACCGGACTGGGCGCTGGCCTACAGGTTCGACATCGTGCTGCGCGGCCGCAACGCCACGCCCCTCGAATCTTGAACGTGGAAGACAAGCATGACTAGTGGCCTCACGCCCTCGCAGACCATCGGGCCGTTCTATTGGGGCACCATGGTCAGTGCCTATCGCGCCGATCTCGCGCCGCCCGGCGTGGCCGGCGAGCGTATCGATGTTGTGCTCACCCTGCACGATGTTGAGGGCAAGATCGTTCCCGACGGGATGCTCGAGATCTGGCAGGCCAACAGCCACGGCCGCTACAACCATCCCGACGACCGGCGCAACCTGCCGCTCGATACAGGCTTCGAGGGCTTCGGCCGCGCCTCGGCCGATACCAGGGGCGAGGCGCATTTCAGCACCGTGAAGCCCGGCCGCGTGCCGTGGCCGCATGGTGGAGGGCAGGGGGGCGGCATGCAGGCGCCGCACATCAACATCTCCATCTTTGCCCGCGGCGTGCTCAATCGCCTCGCGACCCGGCTCTATTTCGACGGCGATCCGGCCAATGCCGAGGACCCCGTGCTGAAACTGGTCGTGCCGGCACGGCGGGCGACCCTGATCGCCAAGCGCGACACCAAGGGCGTGTGGCGCCTGCCGATCCATATCGGCGGGCCGAACGAAACCGTCTTCTTCGACTGCTGATCGGATGGCCGGCCTTCTGGTGAATGCGCTGGGCTCGGCGGCCAGAACCGCCGAGGCCTTCTCCGACTCGGCCACCTTGCGTCACATGCTGCGCTTCGAGGCGGGCCTCGCGCATGCGGCTGCCGCCGCCGGCCTGATCCCGAAGAAGGTGCCGAAGATCGTCGACGCCTGCTGCGATCCCGCACTCTACGATCCGCCGTCGCTCGCCGCCGCGGCGCGCCGCACAGCCACGCTCACCGTGCCGCTGGTCAAGGCGCTCACCGCCGAGGTGAGGAAGCGCGATGCCGGCGCCGCGGCCTACGTGCATTGGGGCGCGACGAGTCAGGACGTTCTGGACACTGCGATGGTCCTGCAGTTAAGCGAGGCAGTGCCGCCGCTGCTGAAGGACCTCGAAGGCATCGTCGCGAATTTCGCCAGGCTGGCGAAAAAGCACCGCGCCACGCCGATGCTGGGCCGCACGCTGCTGCAGCCGGCGACGCCGCTGGCGCTCGGCCAGAAGATTGCGGGCTGGGCATCGGACATCCAGCGCGCGTCGCGACGTCTGGCCGAAAGCTTCGAGGAGACGCAAATCCTGCAGTTCGGCGGCGCCTCGGGCTCGCTCTCGGCGCTGGGCAAGAAGGCCGAGCCGGTGATGGCGTCGCTCGCCAGGTATTGCGGCCTGAAACTGCCGCCCGGACCGTGGTTCACCCAGCGCGTGCGCGTGGCTGCAGTGGCGCAGGATTGCGCGCTCGTGGTCGGCGCCCTGGCCAAGGCGGTGCGCGACATTTCGCTGATGATGCAGATCGAAGTGGGCGAGGCAGCCGAGCCGTCGGGTCCGGGCCGCGGCAGCTCCTCGACCATGCCGCACAAACGCAATCCCGTCGGCGCCGCACTCGTGCTGGCCGCTGCACAACGCGCGCCGCTGCTCGCCGCCACCATCGTTGCCGCTATGCCGCAGGAGCACGAGCGGGCGCTGGGAGGCTGGCAGGCAGAGTGGCCAACGATGGCGGCGCTGGTCGAGTCGCTGGGCTCGGCGGTCGAGGCGATGAGCGAGGTCGCGGCCGGTCTCACGATCGATCCCGACGCGATCCAGGCCAATATGGACGCCAGCGAAGCGGCGGTGATGGCCGAGCGCGCAACCTTTCTGCTGGCGGCGAAGATGGGCAAGGAAAAGGCGCATGCGCTGGTCGAGAAGGCGCTGGCCAAAGGCGGCTCCTTCGTCGAGGCGCTCGGCCTGCTGCAGAAGGAGCTCGCCGATGAGGCGGCGCTGCTGGGCTATTCCCCGACGTTCGTCGACCGTTTGCTGGCCGACCTCAAACGCAAGTAGGAGCCGGACCATGACGGATGAGCACGATGAGCACTCAGCCGCCTACCCGCGTGGCATGACGGAGCTGCGCAAGCAGCTCGGCCCGATGGCCGACGCCTATATTCAGCGGCTGAAGGCGGTGGCGCCGGAATTCGCCTGGGTGAACGTCACCTTTCCCTTCGGCGAGCTCTATCCGCGCGACGTCGTCGACCTCAAGACGCGCGAGCTCTGCACTGTCGCGGCGCTCACCGTGCAGGGCTTCGCGCTGCCGCAGCTCAAGCTCCACGTCGACGCCGCGTTACGCTGCGGCGCCTCGCGCGAGGAGATCGTCGAGATCATCACCCAGATGATCGCCTATGGCGGCTTCCCCGCCGCCACCAACGCGCTGATGACGGCGAAGGCCGTGTTCGACGAACACGACGCGAAGAAGGACTAGGCCGGTCCGGCGCCCTGCGTGCCGACATAGACGGCGTAGAGCGACTGGCTCGCCGCCATGAACAGCCGGTTGCGCTTGGGTCCGCCGAAGCAAATGTTGCCGCAGACTTCGGGCAGCCGGATGCGGCCCAAGAGCTTGCCCTCAGGCGACCAGACGGTGACGCCGCTATAGCCGACATTGCGGCCGGCATTGCTCGAGCACCACAGATTGCCGTTGACGTCGGCGCGGATGCCGCCGGGCCCGCACTTGATGCCGTCGACCACGAAGTCGGAGAACTGCTTGCCGTTGGCCGGCTTGTTGTCGGCGCCGACATCGAAGACATGGACGTCGCCCTTGCCGCCCGGTCCGGTATCGCCCGGACCGCGGCCGGTGCTGACGACGTAGAGTTTCTTGTAATCGGGCGAGAAGCAGATGCCGTTGGGATCGGGCGCCTGTTCCTCGCTGACCACGAGGTCGACGCGGCCCGAGGGATCGATGCGGTAGCAGGCGGTCGGCAGCTGGCGCTTCATGTTCCCCATGCCCGGTGGCTGGCCGAGACCGGGCTTCAAGCGGCCGGCAGCATTGGTGGGGCCGCCCGCCACGTCAGGCGTGCCCTCGTAGAGCTGGCCGCCGTAGAGGGCGGATCGATGAACCAGTAGCTGCTGTCGGGATGTGCCACCACGTCGTTGGGCGAGTTGAGCTTCTTGCCGTTGTAGCTGTCGGCCAGCACGGTCGCCGAACCGTCGAGCTCGTAGCGCACGACGCGGCGCGTCAGGTGCTCGCAGGAGATCTGGCGGCCCTGGAAATCGAAGGTGTTGCCGTTGGAGTTGTTGGACGGCAGGCGGAACACGCTGACGCGGCCGTTATCCTCCAGCCGGCGCAGTTGGCGGTTGTTGGGGCTGTCGCTCCACACCAGAAAGCGGCCGACCGCGTTCCATGCCGGGCCTTCCGACCACAGCGCGCCGGTCCATAGCCGCGTGATCGCGGCATTGGGCTGGGTGATGCCGTTGAACGCCGGATCGACGGTGATCATGTCGGGATCGCGGAAATAGTTCGTCGGCGCGCCGTTGGGACCGAAGTCGCGCGGCGGGGTGGTGATGGTGCTGGGCGGCGTGGCCGGTGCCGGCGGCGTCTGGGCTCGAACGATGGTGGGGGCCAGAACCGGCGAAAGTGCGGCGGCGCCGATGCCGGCCGCGATCAGTCCACGGCGCGGCAAGTCGCGCTCGCGTGCGTGCTGCGTCATGAGTGCTTCTCCCGGAAGAACTTTTCTTGGTGGATACGCCCGTCTACGCGAACGCAACTTCGCCGTGCGTAGGCCCGGCCGGACGGCACGGCAACGTGGGTCCGCTAGACGTAGCTCACTTTGACGATTTCGATGTCCTCGGCGCCGGCCGGCGTACGCATCTTGACGACGTCGCCTTCCTCGGCACGCAGCAGCGCCTTGGCGATGGGCGAGATCCAGCTGACATGGCCCTTGTCGAGCTCGACCTCGTCGACGCCGACGATCTTGATGGTGCGCTCCTCGCCCTTGCCGTTGGCATAGGTCACGGTGGCGCCGAAGAACACCTGGTCGGTCTTGGCGCGCTTGGCTGAGTCGACGACCTCGGCATTGGCCAGGCGCTTGCTGAGGTAGCGCACGCGCCGGTCGATCTCACGCAGCCGCTTCTTGCCGTAGATATAGTCGCCGTTCTCCGAGCGGTCGCCGTTGCCGGCGGCCCAGGTCACGACCTTGACGACCTCTGGCCGCTCCTTGCGCAGGAACGTGTTGAGCTCGTCCCGCATGCGGGCGAAGCCCTCGGGGGTCATGTAGTTCTTGGCGGTGACGGGAAGGCCGGCGGTGTTTTCCGGCAGGTCGTCCTCGTCGTCGCCGTCGCTTTCCTTGGTGAAGGCCTTGCTCATTTCGGTGCCTAATCTATCAAGGGCGGTGTCGATGAACACCAGTCCAACCCGTCTCCAGCGTGCCTCCGGCGCCTGCCGTGTCTCTTTTGTGGTGCGCGAGGGCAAGACGCGGCTGGCCGACCTCTATCAACGCGATCCCTGCCGGGTTTTGTTCCCTGACCCCGAGCCGGGCGAACCGGTCCAGGCCATCCTGCTTACCACCTCCGGCGGCGTTACCGACGGCGATTCGCTCGACATCGACATCGAGGTGGGCGAGGGGGCGACGGCCGTGGTGGCCACCCAGGCCGCGGAAAAGATCTATCGTGCGGCCAAGGGTGGCGGCCATTGTTCGATCAATGTCGCGGTGACGGTCGGCGCGGGTGCTGTACTCGACTGGCTGCCACAGGAAACCATCGTGTTCGAGGGCGCCCGTCTCAAGCGCCGGACCGTGGCCACAGTCGGTGCGGGCGCCTCATTGCTGGCCTGCGAGATGGTGGTTCTGGGCCGCGCCGCTTCGGGCGAGCGTTTCACGCATGGCCTGCTGCTCGACTCATGGTCGGTCCGCCGCGGCGGGAAACTGGTCTGGACCGATACGCTCAGCGTCGAAGGCGAGACACCACGGGGCGCGGGCTTCGGCGCGGCCAATGCGCTGGCCACGGTCATTGGCGTGTGGGATTCACCGCAACCGCATTTCGAGAAGGCCCGCGCGCTGCTCGACGGCGAGGACAGGGTGCGGGCGGGCGTCACGGTCGTGAACGGCGTCATGGTGGCGCGCCTGCTGGGCGAAGCCACGCAGGTGCGCGAGGCCGCCATCCGCTTTCTGAGCGGCCTGCGCGGGCAAAAGATGCCGCGCGTTTGGCATGTTTGATGCAGCCATCCTATAGTTGCCGGGATCGGCAGGGGGAAAGCGGTCCATGAATCTTATGCCTCGGGAAAAAGACAAGCTGCTGGTCGCCATGGCCGCGGTCGTGGCGCGCCGCAGGCTGGAGCGCGGGCTGAAGCTCAACCATCCCGAGGCGGTTGCGATGATCTCCGACTTCGTCGTCGAGGGCGCGCGCGATGGCCGCTCGGTGGCCGACCTGATGCGCGACGGCGCCACGGTGCTGCGCCGCGAGCAGGTCATGGACGGCATCGCCGACATGATCCACGACATCCAGGTCGAGGCGACCTTTCCCGACGGCACCAAGCTCGTCACCGTTCACAATCCGATCCGCTGAGGAGCACACCAGATGAAGCCCGGTGAAATCCTCACGGCCAAAGGCGAGCTCGAGCTCAACAAGGGCGGCAAGCCGATCACGCTGGAAGTCGCCAATAGCGGCGACCGGCCGGTGCAGGTTGGTAGCCACTATCATTTCTTCGAGACCAACGACGCGTTGAAGTTCGACCGCAAGCGCGCCAAGGGCATGCGGCTCGACATTGCCGCCGGCACCGCCGTGCGCTTCGAGCCCGGCCAGTCGCGCACCGTGCGGCTCACGCCCTATCTCGGCGGCCGCGAGAGCCACGGCTTCCAGGCGCGCGTCTCGGGCAAGCTCGGTCCGGTCGCGCGGGTGTCGACGCCCAACGAGGGTCCGACACGGATCTCGCGCGCGGCCTATGCCGGCATGTTCGGTCCGACAACGGGCGACCGCGTGCGGCTGGCCGACACCGACCTCTTCATCGAGGTCGAGAAGGACCACACGACCTACGGCGAGGAAGTGAAGTTCGGCGGCGGCAAGGTGATCCGCGACGGCATGGGCCAGAGCCAGCGCACGCGCGCCCAGGGCGCCGCCGATACCGTCATCACCAACGCCCTGATCCTCGACCACTGGGGCATCGTGAAGGCCGATATCGGCATCAAGGGCGGCGTGATCGTGGCCATCGGCAAGGCCGGTAACCCCGACATCCAGCCCAATGTCGACATCATCATCGGCCCCGGCACCGAGGCGATCGCGTCGGAGGGCAAGATCATCACGGCGGGCGGCATCGACTGCCACATCCACTTTATCGCCCCGCAGCAGATCGACGATGCGCTCTATAGCGGCGTCACGACCATGATGGGCGGCGGCACTGGCCCGGCGCATGGCACGCTCGCCACCACCATCACGCCCGGCCCCTGGCACATGGGCCGCATGCTGCAGGCGGCCGAAGGGCTGCCGATGAACCTCGGCTTCTTCGGCAAGGGCAACACCAGCAAGCCCGCCGGCATCAAGGAGCAGATCGAGGGCGGCGCCTGCGGTCTCAAGCTGCACGAGGATTGGGGCACGACGCCCGCCGCCATCGACAACTGCCTGACCGTGGCCGACCGCTACGACGTGCAAGTGGCGATCCATACCGACACGCTGAACGAATCGGGCTTCGTCGAGACGACGCGCGCTGCCTTCAAGGGCCGCGCCATCGCGACGTTCCATACCGAGGGCGCGGGCGGCGGCCATGCGCCCGACATCATCCGGCTGTGCGGCGAGAAGAACGTGCTGCCGTCGTCGACCAATCCGACGATGCCCTACACGGTCAATACCGTGGACGAGCATCTCGACATGTTGATGGTCTGCCACCATCTCGACGCGCGCATTCCCGAGGACGTGGCTTTCGCCGAGAGCCGCATCCGCCGAGAGACCATCGCCGCCGAGGATATTCTCCACGACCTCGGCGCCTTCTCGATGATGTCGTCCGACAGCCAGGCCATGGGCCGCGTCGGCGAGGTCGTGATCCGCACCTGGCAGACCGCCGACAAGATGAAGAAGCAGCGCGGGCGGCTGAAGGAGGAGAAGGGCGACAACGACAACGTCCGGGTGAAGCGCTACGTCGCCAAGTACACGATCAATCCGGCGATCACCCACGGCATCTCGCGCCATGTTGGCTCGGTCGAGGCCGGCAAGCGCGCCGACCTGGTGATGTGGTCGCCGGCCTTCTTCGGCGCCAAACCCGACATGGTGCTGATCGGCGGCACGATCGTAGCGGCACCAATGGGCGATCCCAACGCCTCGATCCCGACGCCGCAGCCCGTGCACTACCGGCCGATGTTCGGCGCTTTCGGCAAGAGCCTGGTCGTGAGCCCGGCACTGTTCGTTTCACAGGCCGCGATCGCCAAGGGCGTGGCCAAGAAATGGGGCATCACGCGGCCGATGCTGGCGGTGAAGGGCACGCGCAAGATCGGCAAGAAGGACATGGTGCACAATTCGCTGTGTCCCAAGATCGAGGTCGACTCGGAAACCTATGAGGTCCGTGCCGACGGCGAACTTTTGACATGTGAGCCAGCGCAGTCTCTGCCGCTGGCGCAGCGGTACTTCCTGTTTTGAGTCCCGTTACCGTCGCCCTGAGCGAAGCGCGTAGCGCGAAGTCGAAGGGCCTCTTTCCCATGCGCATCGCCAAAAGAGATCCCTCGACTTCGCTTCGCTCCGCTCGGGATGACGGGGGATTGCGATGAAGCGCGCCCTTGACGTCGTGCGCGCCGGCCATTGGCCGGCGGCTGAGCGCACCGACACCGTGACCCTGCTGTTCGACGACCGCTATCGCCGGCGGCTGCGCATGCTGGGCGACGGCGGGCTCGACTTCCTGCTCGATCTCACCGAGCCGGTCGTGCTGCGCGGCGGCGACGGGCTGAAACTGGAGGAGGGTGGTTACGTCGAGGTGAAGGCGGCTGAAGAGGATCTCGTCGAAATCCGCGGCCGCGATCCGGCGGCTTTCGCGCGGCTGGCCTGGCATCTCGGCAACCGCCATCTCCCCGCCGAGATCGACGCCGACCGCATTCTCATCCGCGACGATCACGTCATCGTCGACATGCTGAGGGGGCTGGGCGCCGTGGTGCGCGCGGTGAAAGCGCCGTTTGACCCCGAGGGTGGCGCCTACGGCCAGCAGAACCACGACCACAGCCATCCCCATGGCCATGTCCATGACCACCGACACGGTTGATCCGCTTTACCGGCTGCTGGCCTGGCTTTCGCCGGCCTATCCGATCGGCGCCTTCAGCTATAGCCACGGCATCGAGATGGCGGTCGAGCAGGGTTTTATCCGCGACCGCGCCTCGCTTATCGAGTGGATTGGCAGTGTATTGCGCGATGGCACCGGCAAAGTGGACGGGGCTTTATTTGCGGTCGCGTGGCGCGCCGCCGATGAGCAGGACTGGCCGACCTTCGATGCCACCGCCGAGCGCGCGGCGGCGTGGCGCGGCACGTCGGAAATGGCGCTGGAATCGCGCCAGCAGGGCGGCTCGTTCCTGTCGATCACCCGCACCGCCTGGCCGCACCCGGCGTTGGATGCCGTCCACGAGCGTCTGGGCGGCGAACTGCCGTTGCCGGTCGCGGTGGCGCTGGCGGCAGCGGCACACGGCGTGCCGCTCCAGGGCGCGCTCGTGGGCTATCTGCACGCCTTCACCGCCAATCTGATTTCGGCTGCCGTCCGCACGGTGCCGCTCGGCCAGACCGACGGGCAACTGGCGCTGACGGCACTTGAAGCGTACGTGAACCGGGCTGCGCGGGCCGCCGTTGCCGTCTCCTCCCTCGACGAGGTCGGTACTGCGACGCCGCTGCTCGACTGGTGCTCGCTCAGTCACGAGACGCAATATACGAGGCTGTTCCGTTCATGACGCTGCTTCCCGCCCTGCTGTCGTCGGTCCTCGTGCTGCTGGCGCTGGCGCACGCGTGGTGGGCGGTGGGTGGCATCTGGCCGGCGACCAGCGAGACCGCCCTGGCCCACGGTGTCATCGGCGATGGCCGCACCCGCATGCCGCCGCCTTGGCAATGCTGGGCCGTTACCGTCGCGCTGCTCGCCGTCGCGGCCTGGCCGTGGCTGATCCTCGCCCTGCCGTCTAGCCGCATCGTACTCATAGGCGGTGTCATCATCGGTGCCGTGTTCTTCCTGCGCGGGCTGGCGGCGTTCAGCTCGCGCTGGCGCCGCCGCTTCACCGCGCAGCCCTTCGCCACGCGCGATATCTATCTCTACTCGCCGCTCTGCCTGTTGCTCGCCGGCGGCTTCTTGCTGTTGCTGACACGGGAGATGGTCTGATGACTGCTTTGCGCGGTCCCCTGCGCGTCGGCGTCGGCGGCCCGGTCGGTTCGGGCAAGACGGCCCTGGTCGAGCGCCTGTGCAAGAAGATGCGCGACAGCTACGACATCGCCGTCGTCACCAACGACATCTATACCAAGGAGGACGCCGAGTTCCTGACGCGTGTCGGTGCGCTGTCGGCCGACCGCATCGTCGGCGTCGAGACCGGCGGCTGCCCGCACACCGCGATCCGCGAGGACGCCTCGATCAATCTGGCGGCGGTGGCGGACATCGTGCGCAAGTTGCCCAAGCTCGAGATCGTGTTCGTTGAATCGGGCGGCGACAATCTTGCTGCCACCTTCTCGCCCGAGCTGGCAGACATCACGATCTACGTGATCGACGTCGCGGCCGGCGAGAAGATCCCGCGCAAGGGTGGACCCGGCATCACGCGTTCGGATCTCCTGGTCATCAACAAGATCGACCTTGCACCGATGGTCGGCGCCGACCTCGGCGTCATGGACCGCGACGCGCGCAAGATGCGCGGCCAGCGGCCCTTCGTGTTCACCAACCTGAAGGACAACAAGGGCGTCGACGAAGTCGCGTCTTTTGTCGTACGTCAGGGCGGACTGCCGGCGCGCTAGGACCAAGGGAGCGGACGATGCGGAAGGCGATTTTGACGACGATTTCGGTGCTGGCGCTGGCGACCCCGGTGCTCGCCCATCCCGGCCACCAGGAGACCTCGGGGTTCTTCCATCCCTTCAGCGGTCTCGACCACCTCCTGGCCATGCTCGCTGTGGGGGTATGGGCCTCTTTCTTGAGCGCCGAGCGCCGTAGCGCGGCAGTTCTCGTCCCGGCGGCCTTCGTCGCCATGATGGCTTTGGGGGCAGCTGCTGGATTCGCGGGCATAAAACTGCCTCTGGCGGAGGCGACTATCCTGACCTCGGTGTTTGCTCTGGGCGCCCTCGTCCTGGCCGCCGTGCGTCTGCCCTCGGTCTGGGCCATGGGAGTGGTCGGGATTTTCGGTCTGTTCCATGGCTACACCCATGCCAGCGAAGCCCCTGCCGGGGCGCCGGGCGGCTATGCCTTGTCGTTCCTGACGGCGACTACCCTGCTGCTAGTGGTCGGGTTGGGACTCGGGATGGTTGTGCGCCGCCGGGTCGGCGACCTGGGATTGCGCGCGCTGGGCGCTCTGGTGGTCGCCGGCGGGGCTTTTGTCCTAGTGGGTAACTAGGCTTTCCGGCAGGCCTCGGAGTCTTTATCCACGGGCCTCCGAGGCACTTGGCACGCTTCTCGCTTCCTTGCACTCCGACGGGGGCTTCCGTCTTAATCAAGGAGAGCGGGAATGAAGTTGGGAACAATGATGCGGACGGGTCTCGTCGCCGCTGGCCTGGTGGCCGGCGCCGCGACCAGCGTGTTCGCGCAGGGAGCGCCGATCAAGATCGGCATCCTGCATTCGCTGTCGGGCACGATGGCGATCAGCGAGACGACCCTGAAGGACGTCATGCTGATGCTGATCGAAGAGCAGAACAAGAAGGGCGGTGTTCTCGGCCGCAAGCTCGAAGCCGTGGTCGTCGATCCGGCGTCGAACTGGCCGCTGTTTGCCGAAAAGGCGCGCGAGCTGATCCAGAAGGAGAAGGTCGTCGCGGTGTTCGGTTGCTGGACCTCGGTCAGCCGCAAGTCGGTGCTGCCGGTGTTCGAGGAGCTGAACAGCCTGCTGTTCTATCCGGTGCAGTACGAGGGCGAAGAGAGCCAGCGCAACGTGTTCTACACGGGCGCCGCGCCGAACCAGCAGGCGATCCCGGCCGTGGATTACCTGATGGCCAACGAGAAGGTGCAGCGCTGGGTTCTGGCCGGCACCGACTACGTCTATCCGCGCACGACCAACAAGATCCTCGAGGCCTACCTCAAGGGCAAGGGCGTGAAGCAGGAAGATATCCTGATCAACTACACGCCGTTCGGTCACTCCGACTGGCAGTCGATCGTCGCCGACATCAAGAAGTTCGGCTCGGCCGGCAAGAAGACCGCCGTCGTCTCGACCATCAACGGCGACGCCAACGTCCCGTTCTACAAGGAGCTCGGCAACCAGGGCATCAAGGCCAAGGACATCCCGGTCATCGCTTTCTCGGTCGGTGAGGAAGAGCTCGCCGGCATCGACACCAAGCCGCTGATCGGCCACCTCGCCGCCTGGAACTACTTCCAGTCGGTCAAGAACCCGACCAACGACGCCTTCATCAAGACCTGGCAGACCTTCACCAAGAACCCGAAGCGCGTGACCAACGATCCGATGGAAGCGCACGTGATCGGCTTCAACATGTGGGTCGAAGCGGTCAAGAAGGCCGGTACGGTCGACGCCGACGCGGTCATCGACTCGATCATCGGCGTGTCCGTCCCGAACCTCTCGGGCGGCTACTCGACGATGATGCCGAACCACCACATCACCAAGCCGGTGCTGATCGGCGAGATCCAGGGCAACGGCCAGTTCGACACCGTCTGGCAGACCTCGGGTCTGGTCGTCGGCGACGAGTGGTCGGACTTCCTGCCCGACTCCAAGGACCTGATCGCGGATTGGCGCAAGCCGATGAACTGCGGCAACTTCAACGTTGCCACGGGCAAGTGCGGCGGCAAGGGCAAGTAGCCCAACCCGACATCCGTTAAACTCAAGCTCAGCGACTCACAGGGGCGGGGCGACTTTCGAGTCGCCCCGTTCTCGTCTCCGGGTTAATCCTCAAGCCATGTCATTTTCGCGTCCGCTCGCGACCCTGCTGTCGGCGCTGGCATCCCTGTTGCTTGCCGGCACGGCAATGGCCGCAGACTTGGCCGGCCTCGTCGGCAACCTCACGACCGGCAGCTTCGGCGATCGCGAGACCGCAGTGGGCGCACTCGCGACCTCGGGCGATGCCCGCGCCGCGCCCATTCTCGAAGCGCTGGCGGCGGGCCAGCTCTATGTCCGCAAATCCGAGAATTCAGTCGTCATCGGCAAGACCGACGGCAACCAGCTTTCCCTCACCGAGGCGATCACCGGCAAGGCCGCCGGCAGCGGCAGCGAGGCCGAGCTCGACCGCGTGCGCGTCAACAACCGCCTGCGCGGCATCATCGAGGCTGCCGTCGGCTCGCTCACTTTGATGAGCCCCGATCCGCGCATCCGCCGCGACGCCGCCGATGCCCTCTTCAAGCGCCGCGATTCGACGGCGCTGGCCGCGCTCGACCTGGCGCTGGCCTCGGAGAAGGACCTGCGCATCAAGCGCTCGATGAGCGAGGCACGCGCCGCCATCGTGCTCGCCTCGGCGGAATCGACGCCGGCACAGAAGCTCGAGGCCATCGCCCTGGTGCGCGAGCGCGCCGACCGCGAGTCGCTGGGCGTGCTGCAGGCCGTTGCCACGGCCTCGCCCGACGGCGAGGTCAAGGCCGCCGCCGCAACCGCCGCCAACGCGGTGCGCCAGACGCTCGGCGCCTGGGAAGCCGCGCAAAACGTCTGGTACGGCATCTCGCTGGGCTCCGTTCTGCTGCTCGCCGCCATCGGCCTTGCCATCACCTTCGGCACCATGGGCGTCATCAACATGGCGCATGGCGAGATGGTGATGCTGGGTGCCTACACGACCTTCGCCGTGCAGGAGATCATCCGCACCCGTTTCCCGCATTTGTTCGACGCCTCGGTGATCATCGCGCTGCCGCTTGCCTTCCTGGTGGCGGGCGCCGTCGGCGTCGCCATCGAGCGCGGCATCATCCGCTTCCTCTACGGCCGGCCGCTCGACACGCTGCTTGCCACCTGGGGCCTGTCGCTGGTGCTGCAGCAGGCCGTCCGCTCGATCTTCGGCTCGTCGAACCGCGAGGTCGGCGCACCGTCGTGGATGTCGGGCGCCTTTCAGCTCGGCAATATCAACGTCACCTACGGCCGCCTCTGGATCGTCGTGTTCTCGCTGATCGTGTTCGCCTCGCTGATCCTGCTGCTGCGCAAGACGTCGCTTGGCCTGCACATGCGCGCCGTGACGCAGAACCGGCCGATGGCCTCGGCCATGGGCATCCGCACGCCGCGCGTCGATGCGCTCACCTTCGGTCTCGGCTCGGGCATCGCGGGCCTGGCCGGCGTGGCGCTGAGCCAGATCGACAATGTCAGCCCCAATCTGGGCCAAGGCTACATTATCGATTCCTTCATGGTCGTGGTGTTCGGCGGCGTCGGTAATCTCTTCGGCACGCTGCTCGGCGCGCTAACCCTGGGCGTCGTGAACAAGTTCCTCGAGCCCTATGCCGGCGCCGTGCTCGGCAAGATCCTGGTGCTGGTCTTCATCATCTTGTTCATTCAGCGCCGGCCGCGCGGTCTCTTTGCGCTCAAGGGACGCTCGGTCGAATGATCACGACGTTCTTCCTGCAGGGCATGGACCGCAAGCTGCGGCTGTTCGTGCTGCTGGTGCTGGCCATCGGCATCGTGCTGCCGCTGCTCAACATGCTCACGCCCGTAGGCAGCACTTTCCACGTCCCGACCTGGGTGCTGCAGCTCGTCGGTAAGTATCTCTGCTTTGCCTTGCTGGCGATCGCCGTCGACCTCGTCTGGGGTTATTGCGGCATCCTTTCGCTCGGCCACAGCGCTTTCTTCGCGCTCGGCGGCTACTGCATGGGCATGTACCTGATGCGCCAGATCGGCAGCCGCGGCGTCTACGGCAACCCGATCCTGCCCGACTTCATGGTGTTCCTGAACTACAAGGAACTGCCGTGGTTCTGGCACGGCTTCGACCATTTCTGGTTCGCCATGATCATGGTGTTGCTGGTGCCGAGCCTGCTCGCCCTGGCGCTTGGCTGGTTCGCCTTCCGCAGCCGCGTCACCGGCGTCTATCTTTCGATCATCACCCAGGCGATGACCGTGGCCCTCATGCTCGCGTTCTTCCGCAACGACATGGGGCTGGGCGGCAACAACGGCATGACCGACTTCAAGGACATACTGGGCTTCTCCGTGCAAGCCGACGGCACGCGCCAGGTGCTGTGCTTTGCCTCGGCGCTGGCGCTGGCCATCGGGCTGGTTATCGCCGCCGCCGTCGTCGGCTCGCGCTTCGGCAAGGCGCTGACCGCCGTGCGCGATGCCGAAAGCCGCATGCGCTTCCTCGGCTACCGCGTCGAGGGTTACAAGCTCTTTGTCTTCGTGCTGTCCGCCGCGATGGCCGGCGTTGCCGGCGCCCTCTACGTGCCGCAGGTCGGCATCATCAATCCCAGCGAATTCGCGCCGGGCAACTCGATCGAGGCGGTGCTGTGGGTCGCCGTCGGCGGCCGTGGTACGCTGATCGGACCGGTGATCGGCGCCTTCATCGTCAATTTCGGCAAGACCTACCTCACCGGCGCGTTGCCGGAGGTCTGGCTGTTCGCCTTGGGTGCGCTGTTCATCGCCGTCACGCTGTTCCTGCCCAAGGGCGTCACCGGGTTGTGGGCCCAGATACAGGCCCGCAGGACGAGGCCGGCATGAGAAGTACCTCGGCGCTCCTCTACCTCAGCGGCGTCACCGTCTCGTTCGATGGCTTCAAGGCGCTGAACAACCTGTCGCTGCTGGTCGAGCCGGGCGAGATGCGCGCCATCATCGGCCCCAACGGCGCCGGCAAGACCACCATGATGGATGTCGTCACCGGCAAGACGCGGCCGGACGAGGGCGAGGTCGTGTTCGACGGCCGCGCCGATCTCACCAAGCTCGACGAGGCCGACATCGCCACGCTCGGCATCGGACGCAAGTTCCAGAAGCCCACGGTGTTCGAGAACCACACCGTGCGCGACAATCTCCTGCTGGCATTGGCCGGCGCGCGCAGCTGGTACCGCCTGCTCGCGTCGCGCCCGTCTCAGGCCGAGAACCGCCGGTTGGAAGAGATCCTCACCATCATCCGCATGAACGACCAGCAGCACATGCTGGGCGCGCGGCTGAGCCACGGCCAGAAGCAGTGGCTGGAGATCGGCATGCTGCTGGCCCAGGATCCCAAGTTGCTGCTGGTCGACGAGCCGGTGGCCGGCATGACCGACGTCGAGACCGAGACCACGGTGCAGGTGCTGAAGGAGATCAACCGCACGCATTCCGTGGTCGTGGTCGAGCACGACATGAGCTTCGTGCGTGCGCTCGGCGTCAAGGTGACGGTGCTGCACGAGGGCTCGATGCTGGCCGAGGGCTCGCTCGATCAGGTGAGCGCCGACCAGCGCGTCATCGAAGTCTATCTGGGACGATAGGCGATGCTCGCGGTCAAGAGTGTCGATCTCTTCTACGGTGCCGCCCAAGCTGTGCGTTCGGTCTCGATTTCCGCTGCCATCGGCAAGGTGACCTGTCTGCTCGGACGCAACGGCGTCGGCAAGACCAGCCTGCTGCGCGCCATCTGCGGCCTGCAGCCGATCGCCTCGGGCTCGATCGAGCTCGACGGCACGGAGGTGTCGAAAATGCCGGCCTACGAGCGCGCCCGCCGTGGCGTCGCGCTGGTACCGCAGGGCCGTGAGATCTTTCCGCTGCTGACGGTGAAGGAAAACCTCGAAACCGGTTTCGCACCGGTCAAGCGCGACCAGCAGAAGATCCCCGACGAGGTCTTCGAGCTCTTCCCGGTGCTCGATTCGATGCTGAAGCGCCGTGGCGGCGATCTGTCGGGCGGCCAGCAGCAGCAGCTCGCGATCGGTCGCGCGCTCACCATGCGGCCCAAGCTGCTGGTGCTCGACGAGCCGACCGAGGGTATCCAGCCCTCGGTGATCAAGGATATCGGCCGCGCCATTTCCTTCCTGCGCCAGCGCGGCGACATGGCGATCCTGCTGGTCGAGCAGTATCTCGACTTCGCCCATGAGCTGGCCGACGATTTCTCGGTGATGGACCGTGGCGAGATCGTGATGTCCGGTACCCGCGAGACCTTCGATACCGAGGCCGTTCGCGGTCACATGACCGTCTAGCCCGCGGTCTGGGCGCCTCGCACGAGCCGGCCCGGCCGTTCGCCGGTCAATTCACCATCCCGCATCGTCTCAACACCGGCCACGAAGGTGTGCTTGTAGCCGTTGGCGCGCTGGATCAGGCGGCCGCCGCCGGCCGGCAGGTCGTAGATGACCTCGGGCCGGCGCACGGCGAGCGCCTCGAAGTCGATGATGTTGATGTCGGCCTTGTGGCCGGGCGCGATCAGGCCGCGGTCCAAAAGGCCATAGGCCTCGGCGGTGCCGCGTGTCTGCTTGGCGACCAGAAATTCCAGCGGCAGCTTCGGCCCGCGCGTGCGGTCGCGGCCCCACAGGGTGAGCAGCGAGGTCGGCGAGGAGGCATCGCAGATCACGCCGACATGGGCGCCGCCATCGGCCACGCCCAGCACCGTCGCGGGATCGGTGATCATCTCGTGCACCACGTCGAGGCTGCCATAGGCGTAGTTCTCGAACGGCAGCATCATCAGGCCCTTGCCGTCGCGCGCCATCATCTCCTCAAGCGCGACATCGGCCGGCGTGCGGCCGCTGCGCTTGGCCATCTCGGCGATGGAGTTTTTCGTATCGGGCTCGTAGTCGGGCCTGTCGCCGATCGGGAACATCTTGTGGAACGACTCTGACATGAACTGGCGGGGGCCTGCGTCGGCCGGTGCCGTCAGCAGGCGCTGGCGCAGCGCCGGATCGCTCTTGAGTCGCGCGTAGCGTTCGGCCGGCGACAGCGCGCGCATCTCCAGCCAGGCGGGATGGCCGGCGAAGGGATGCACCGTGGTCTCGAGGCCCATGATGACGCCGATCGGCCGCGAGCCGACCTGGGCGTTGGCGGCGCGCCCCGATTTGCGCACGGCGTGGATCTGGTCGAGCGTTTCGCGCCATAGCTTGGGCTGGGCGTCGACTTGGACCAAGAGGCAGGAGAGCGGCCGGCCGGCGAAGGCCGCCGCTGCAGCCAGCGCCTCGAACTCGCCGGGGCCGAAATCCGAATTGACCTGCAGCACGCCGCGCCCGGCTCGTTTCATGCCTTCCGCCAGGCCGAGCAGCTCTGCGTTGCGGGCGCTGAGCGAGGGCGTGAAGCGGCCGTCGCGGGCCTTGTGCTTGACGGTGCGCGAGGTCGTCACGCCCATGGCGCCGGCGCGTAGCGCCTCCTCGGCCAGCCGCGCCATCTCTTCGATCTCGCCTTCGCTCGGCACCTCGTCATGATCGGCGCCGCGCTCGCCCATGACGTAGAAGCGCAGCGCGCCGTGCGGCAGTTGCGCGGCCACGTCGACGGCGCGGTTCATCGAGGCGAGTGCATCGAGGTAATCGGGGAAGGACTCCCAGTCGAACTTCACGCCTTCGCTCAGGACGGTGCCGGGAATGTCCTCGACGCCTTCCATCAGGTTGATCAGGTAGCCCGACTTGCCCGGCCGCACCGGCGCGAAGCCGACGCCGCAATTGCCGAACACCGTGGTGGTGACGCCGTGCCACGACGAGGGCGTGACGAAAGGATCCCAGGTCGCCTGGCCGTCGTAGTGCGTGTGGATGTCGACGAAGCCCGGCGCCACGATCAGGCCCGCGGCGTCGATCTCGCGCCGGCCGGCGCCGAGGCCTGGGCCGACGGCGGCGATCCTGCCGCCCTGCACAGCAACATCGGCGACCCGGCGCGGGCTGCCCGAGCCGTCGATCACGGTTCCGTTTCGGATGACGAGGTCAAACATCAGGGAAGGATAGGCCCAGGCTGCCCGGTCGGTCTATGCTCGCGGCCACACCAGCCATCCCGTCCCGGAGTAAGACCTTTGCAAAAGCCGCTTCTCTTCTCGCCGTTCAAGATGCGCGGCGTCACCGCGCCCAACCGCGCCGTGGTCTCGCCCATGGTGCAGTACCGTGCCACCGACGGGCTGGTGAACGACTATCACATGGTGCATCTCGGCAAGTTCGCGATCGGCAAGTTCGGCATCGTCTTCACCGAGAATTGCGCCGTCGAGCCGCGCGGACGCGTGACCCAAGGCGACCTCGGCATGTGGGACGACGGCCAGATCGAGGGCCACAAGCGCCTGGTGCGCTTTCTCAAGCAGGAGGGCGCGGTCGCCGCCACCCAGATCACCCATTCCGGCCGCAAGGGCAGCACGCCGCGCTCCTTCGACAAGCCGGGCGAGCTGGGACCCAGGGATGCGGGCTGGAAGCGCTGGGAGGTCGTCGGACCGTCGGCGCTGCCGGCCGGCGACGGCTATCCGACGCCCAAGCAGTTGAGCGAGGCCGACCTAGCCGAGCTGGTGACGAAATTCGGCCAGGCGGCACGGCGCGCCGATGCGGCGGGTTACGACATCATCGAGATTCATGGCGCGCACGGCTACCTGCTGGCACAGTTCCTCTCGCCGATCAGCAACACGCGCAACGACCAGTATGGCGGCGATCGCGCCGGCCGCATGCGCTTTCCGCTCGCCGCCGCCAAGGCGGTGCGCACCAACTGGCCTGAGCACAAGCCGATGTTCATCCGCGTCTCGGCGGTCGACGGCGCCGGCGGCTGGGACGTCGAGGATACGGTGGCCTTTGCCAAGGAGCTGAAGGCGATTGGCGTCGACGTCATCGACACCTCCTCGGGCGGTCTCACCGGGCTTTCGACAGCGCTGCCGGTCAAGCGCAGCCTGGGTTTCCAGGTGCCGTTTGCCGCGGCGATCAAGAAGGGCGCGGATATCCCGACCATGGCGGTCGGCCTGATCCTCGACGGCCCGCAGGCCGAGGCGATCCTGCAGTCGGGCGACGCCGACCTGATCGCGATCGGCCGCCAGGCGCTCTACGATCCGTTCTGGGCGCTGCATGCGGCGCAGGAACTGGGCTGCGACGGCGACTTCGAGATGTGGACGCCGGAATACGGCTGGTGGCTCGACAAGCGCAAGAACAACCTGCCCGACCGAAAGGCCTCCGGCGAAAAAGCGTAAAGCCAAGAAGACAAACAACGGGAAACGCAACATGACTGGCATTCTTGCCGGCCTTCGCATCGTCGAGGGCTCGGCCTTCATTGCCGCGCCCCTGGGCGGCATGACGCTCGCACAGATGGGCGCCGACGTGATCCGCTTCGACGACATCCAGGGCGGCCTCGACAACGACCGCTGGCCGATCACGAAAGAGGGCCGTTCGATCTATTGGGCGGGCCTCAACAAGGGCAAGCGCTCTATCGCCGTCGACCTGCGCAGCCCCAAGGGCCGCGAGCTGCTGACGGCGCTGATTACGGCGCCCGGCGAGAACGCCGGCATCTTCACCACCAACATGCCGGCGCGCGGCTGGCTCTCCTACGAGGAGCTGGCGAAGAAGCGCGCCGACCTGATCGCGCTCAATATCGTCGGTGCCCGCGACGGCTCGGCGCATGTCGACTACACGGTCGGCGCCCGCACCGGCTTTCCCCTGGTCACCGGCCCGGCCGGCCACCACGGCCCGGTCAATGCCGTGGCGCCACCCTGGGACCTCGCGACCGCCTATGCCGGCGCACTCGCGCTTCTCGCCGCCGAGCGCCACCGTCGCCTGACGGGCCACGGCCAGAAGATCGTGCTGCCGCTGCAGGACATGGCTCTTTCCGTCACCTCGGCGCTCGGCCTTCTGGGTGAGGCCGCGGTCAACAAGACCGACCGGCCGCGCTACGGCAACGAGATCTTCGGTACCTTCGGCCGCGACTTCAAAACGAAGGACGGCCGCTTCGTCATGATCTGCGTCTTCTCCGACCGCCACCTCGATGCATTGGCTGCGGCCGGTAGCTTCTCCGACGCCTTCGCCAAAATCGCCAGGGAGAAGGGCGTCGACCTCAAGACCGATGCCGGCCGCTGGATCGCGCGCGCCGAGCTTTGCGCCGTGATCGAGCCGTGGGTGGCGGCGCAGACCGCCGAGGAGATCGGTGTCACCCTGAAGAAGGCCGGCGCGCTGTGGGCGCCCTACCAGACCTTCCGCGAGCTGCTGTCGGACAAGGACGCCGTGCTCGACAATCCGCTGTTCACGGTCCTCGAGCAGCCCGGCATCGGCAGCTATCCCGTCGCGGGCTCGCCGCTGCAGTTCGGCGCCGTGCCGCGCCAGCCGCCGACCATCGCGCCGACCCTCGGCCAGCACACCGACGAGATCCTGTCGGGCATCTTGGGCCTGCCGGCGCATGAGATCGCGAGGCTGCACGACGACAAGGTCGTGGCGTGACACTGCGGCAAGCGGGAGCGGCAGCCATGCTTGCGCTCGTCGCCACGGCTGCCGCCGCCCAGCAGCCGGCGCAACTGCGCTGCGGCGAGCACCTGTTGACGATCGACTACCCGGGCAACCGCATGACCGTCGACGTGATCGACAAGGCGGGCAAGATCCTGCGGCCATCGGAGCAGCAGAAGCTGGTGATGACCGTCACCGACTCCAGGGCCATGGCGGTGCGCGGCAGCCGTGTCGACTGGGACCGCTTCACGCTCGACCACCAGAGCAACGTCTTCACCCGCGAGAACGACGCCGGCGAGCGCTGGACGCAATCCTGTATTTCCCACCGATCCTAGGGTTTTCCGACTTTTCCTGATGCATCGGGAAACGGGTAATGTGGATCCACCGGCATTTAAGGCCATTTTTCCCGATTTCCCGACCGACCCCCTATGCGGTACTATGATACCGCTGCAGTCCCTGCCGAGGTCGAACCGGGCAACCCGGACAAGCTCCTGGCGTTATGCCCCGTAGCGGCGTTGTCCGCCCGGAGCCTCCATGACCCTCTTTCGCGTTCGACGACTTCTGCCCGCGCTCGCGCTGGCGGCCCTGTTCGGCGGTCCCGCCGCAGCCCAGCAGCTCGCGGCCTCCGACATTCCCGCCGAAGTGCGCGGCCAGATCGACGACATGATGAAGCGCGCGGTGCTGTCGCCGCAGGCCTCGCCGTCCGCCACCTGCGGCACGGTCACGGTCGGCCAGGAGGCCAACTGGACGGCGCCGTGGAAGCGCACCTTCTCGCATCATCCGTCGGAATGGGTGTGGATGAAGCAATACCCGGCCGGCACGCCCTTCCGCTTCTGCCAATACAACGCGCGCGTTGCCGGCACCACGCCCGAGGTCGCCTATACGGTCGAGGTCGTGACGCTCAATCCGACGCCGGCGCAGCTCGCGAGCTGGATGTCGAGCGCCTGCCACACCGCGATCCAGGTGAACAGCGCCTCGCCCACCAAGTTCGACCAGTGCGTGCGCGGCGTCTATTGGGGCCTGCCGATGGCGGCGGCCGAGGACAAGAAGCAGCGGCTCGGCATTCGCCAGAGCTCGGGCGGCCAGTTCGTCGTCGCGGGCGCCATCGTGCAGGACCAGGCGCGCGGCGGCGTGGTCTGCCATCGCGACGGCGTTGCCGTGCTGCGCGAGCGGCCGGGCCTGCCGTCGATCGGCTATTTCGCGCTGACCGAGACGCCCGACGGCAAGACCGACAAGGTCGTGAACGACGGCGAGCTGGCGGAATGCTTCAAGATCGCCTCGCCCAAGGAATGGCCCGGCGGTTCGCCGGCGCAGGTTTCGGCCACGACGCGCGACATGTTCTGGAACGCTCTGCCCAAGCTCGGCCGCTCGCCCTCGCAATACGGGCTGACGGTGCGCGGCGACCTCGATCCGCCGGAGACCTGGCGCCGGGTCGTGCGCGAGCCGCATCTTGCGGCGCTGAAGGCCAACAACAACGTGCTGGTCGACGCCTGGGCGCTGGCCAATGCGGGTGAACTGTTGAAGTAGCCTACCTGATCATCGCCCGCAGCTTCGACGACATCAGGTCGGCGGCGAGCACCAGGACCAGGATCACGATCACGCAGGCCGCGGTGTCCTCGTAGGCGAAGAGCTTCATGCTGCTGATCAGTTCGAAGCCGATGCCGCCGGCACCGACCATGCCGAGCACGGTCGAGACGCGGATGTTGGTCTCGAAGCGGTAGAGCACGACGCCGATCCAGGCCGGCAGGACCTGCGGCAGCACGCCGAAGACGATGCGCTGCAGCGTGCCAGCGCCGGCGGCGCGCAGCGCATCGAGCGGGCCCTCGTCGATCTCCTCGATGGCTTCGGCAAAGAATTTTCCCAGCATGCCGGCGCCATGGAAGGCGATGGCGAGCACGCCGGCGAACGGGCCGAGGCCCACGGCGGCGACGAAGATCAGCGCCAGGATGATCTCGTTGATGCCGCGCATCACGTTCAGCACCTGGCGCAGGCCGTGGAACACCACGCTATTCGGCGTGAGGTTGCGGGCGGCGAAGAAGCAGACGGGCAGGGCCAGCACGATGCCGAACAGTGTGCCCCACAGCGCGATCTGCACCGTTTCGATGGCGGGCTTCACCAGCTTGGCCATGAAGGCGAAGTTGGGTGGCAGCATGCGGCCTAAAAAGTCGCCGATCCACGGCAAGCCGTCTATCAGGCCGGTGAGGCTGAGATTGGTGCCGGCAGCCGACCATGCCAGGACGGTGATGGTGATGCCGAGGATGGGGACCATGATCCACCAGCCGAGCGGGCCGCGCGGCTTGGTGACGACGAATTGCAGGGACATGGCCTAGGCCCTCTCTTCGGCGGCGGCGGCGATGACAGCCTCGGCAGCCGTGCGGCGGCGCTCGGTCAGGCGTTGGGCGGCGTCGAGCACGTTGGGATCGTCGAGGCCGGGATAGATCTGGCGGATGATGTCGCCCGAGACGCCGGCGGGCGGGCCGTCATAGACGACCTCGCCGGCCGAGAGGCCGACGATGCGCTCGCCGAATTCCAGGGCGTAGTCGATCTGGTGCAGGTTGCAGAGCACCGCGATGTTAGATTCCTTGCAGCTCTTCTTGAGGTAGGTGAGCACGGTGCGCGAGGTCTTGGGATCGAGGCTCGCCACCGGCTCGTCGGCCAGCATGAACTTCGGCTGCTGGGCGAGCGCGCGGGCGATGCCGACGCGCTGCTGCTCGCCGCCCGACAGCGCATCGGCGCGGCTCTTGGCCTTGTGGCTCATCGCCACCTGCTCGAGGCAATGCAGCGCGATCCGCACATCGGCCTCGGGGAAGAGCTGCAGCGAGCTCAGGATCGGCGAGAGATCGGCCATGCGGCCGACCAGCACGTTCTTCAGCACCGAGAGGCGCTTCACCAGATTGTGCTGCTGGAAGATCATGGCGACGTTGCGCCGGAGCAGGCGCAGGTCGCGCGCGCTCGACGAGAACGGCGAGCCGTCGACCACGATCTCGCCGCCGCTGGGCGCGGTCAGCCGGTTGATGCAGCGCAGGAGAGTCGACTTGCCGGCGCCCGAGGGGCCCAGCACGACGACGAACTCGCCGGGCCAGATCGAGAGGCTGACGTTCTTCAGCGCCTCGTGGTCGCCGTACCTCTTCGCCAGCCCTTTGATTTCAATCATCGGCGTCTACTTCTGCTTCTTGAGGTCGATATTGGCGAGCTTGGCGGTCTCGCGCACGACGTCGTAGGCGGCGTCGTTAGTTTCCTTGAAGCCGTTCAGCTTGCCCTGGTCGGACCAGTTCATGTCCTTGATGGCGAGGAACGCCGCCTTGACCTTGGTCTTGAGCTCGGGCGCCAGGTCCTTGCGCCAGACCATGGGGGATTCGGGGATCGGCGCGGACCGCCACACCACCTGGATGGCCTCGGCCTTGATGTGGCCCTTGGCGATGGCGGCATCGAGGATGCGGTCGGCGATGGTGGCGGCGTCGACCTTGCCGTTGGCGACGGCCAGGGCGTTGGCGTCGTGCGCTCCGGTGAAGAGCACCGTCTTGAAGTCGCGCTTGGGATCGATGCCGGCCTTGATCAGGCCTGCCAGCGGGAAGGCGTAGCCCGAGGTCGAGGCCGGGTCGACGAAGGCGAAGTTCTTGCCCTTGAGCCCGTTGAGGTCGGTGATGCCGCTCGTCTTCAGGGCGATGATCTGGCTGTGATAGAAGGTGCGGCCCGACTTGGCGGTCTCGGCGATGACGAAGGCCTCGACCGGCGTGACGGTGGTGGCGAGCACGTAGGAGAACGGTCCGAGATAGGCGATGTCGAGGTGCTTGGAGCGCAATGCCTCGATGACGCCGTTGTAGTCGGTGGCGACGAAGCCCTGGACCTTGAGGCCGGAGTTCTTCTCGACGGCGTCGAGGATGTCCTTGCTCTGCGCCAGCATGGCGCGCGAATCTTCGGATGGGATCAGGCCAACCCTCAGAACCGTTGCCTGGGCGCGGACGATCGACGGAGCGGCCAGCGTGGCGCCGGCGGCGAGGGCTGCGAGTGTGCGACGTGTGATCATGTTTCTCTCCCGTTTTCTCTTTATGCAGCCAGTTCGGCGACGAGGCTTTCCCGCCGTCCGATGAAATTCTTGCCGCGCTCGCCGGCCAGCGCGTCGTCGATCAGCTGCGACCAGTCGGTTGCCTTGATGCCGTGGTCGGTGGCGCGCGAGGAGACGCCCAGCGTCTCGAGCAGCTTTTCCAGACGCATCGCGCCCGCCACCAGATCGGGCCCGAAGATGCGGCGCAGGCTCGCGTCGCAGGTCGCATCGCAGCCCATGACGCTGCGCATCACCATCGGCAGGCTGAAGGAGCAGGCGATGCCGTGCGGCACGCCGAAATGCAGGGTGAGGTGATAGGACAGCGCATGCGCCAGCGCCGTCTTGGTGTTGGAGAAGGCCAAGCCCGCGAACAGGCTGGCGCGGGCGAGACGGGTGCGCAGGCCCTCGTTGGCGAGTTCGCTGGCCAGCGCCGGCAGCGCGTCCATGACCTCGCGTGCGGCGGTTTCGGCCAGGGCCGCGGAAACGGGGTTGGCGTTCACATTCCAGATGCTTTCCAGCGCGTGGCTCAACGCATCGAGGCCGGTGCTGACGGTGATGCCGCGCGGCAGGCCCAGGGTCAGCGTCGGGTCGACCAGCGCCGCCTCGGGATAGAGCGAATCGCGGGCGAGCGAGTATTTCTTCATCGCCTCGGTGTCCCACACCGTGGCCCAACTCGTGACCTCGCTGCCGGTACCGGCGGTGGTCGGCACGGCGATGATGGGCGTGCGGGCAAGTGCGTCGCCGCCCTGGCCGGTCTCGAGGAAGCGTCTTACGCGGGAGAAGTCGCCGTTGGCGGCGGCCAAAACCTTGGCGGCGTCCATGACCGAGCCGCCGCCCAGGGCCACGATGGCCTCGACCGGCTTTTTGGCTGCAGCGTAAAGCCGGCAGGACTCCGCGAGGCCGATGAAATCCGGGTTGGGGCCGATGTTGCGCACCGATGCGGCCGGCGCCCCGGCCATCGCCTCGACGCGGCGGGCGAGGTTGGCGAACACGCCGCCGCCATTGGCGTCGTCATAGGTGACGAGGCAATAGGCGCGTCCGGCCAGAACCTTGCCCAGGCCATCGAACGCGCCGGCGCCGAACCTGACATCGACCGGATTGCGATAGCGCCACATCCGCGTCTCTCTCCCACGTTCATGTTGCTCTTTTGTGGACAATCCTCCGGCCGGCTCTCACATTAATCAAATTCAAAGTTTTGCGGCCATCCATTGAGAAAAGCTATATGAGACACACCCAGCTCCGTTCCTTCCATGCCGTGGCCCAGGGCGGCAGCTTCACCGCGGCGGCGAAGATGCTGGGCGTCTCGCAGCCGACGGTGACGACGCAGGTCAAGGCGCTGGAGCGCGAGTTCGGCGTCGAGCTGTTCAGCCGCCGCGGCCGGCGCGTCGAGCTGACCGAAAGCGGCAGCGGCCTTTTGGACATCACGCGCCGCCTCAGCGCCGACGAGAAGGAGGCGGCCGACTACCTGAACGAGACACGCGAGCTCAAGACCGGCCACCTGCGCGTCGGCGCTGTCGGGCCGTACCACGTCACCGACATGCTGGCGGCCTTCAATGCGCGCCACCCCGGGCTCTACGTCTCGGTCGCGGTCGGCAATTCGCGCCAGACGCTGGCCGACCTGCTGGACTACCGCACCGACGTGGCGGTGCTGGCGCATGTCGACCCCGATCCGAGGCTGGTCGCCATTCCCTACCGGCGCCATCGGGTCGTGGCCTTCTGTCCCGCCGACCATGCCTTTGCCCGCCGTCGCAGCATCCGGCTGCGCGACCTCGAAGGCCAGCCCATGATCGTGCGCGAGGCGGGGTCGACGACGCGGCGGGCCTTCGAGCAGGCGCTGGAGCGCGCCGGCGTGCGGCCGCGCATCGTCATGGAGATCGGCAGCCGCGAATCGATCCGCGAGGCGGTGGCCAAGGGCATCGGGCTGGGCGTCGTGTCGGAAGCGGAATTCATTCCCGACCCGCGCATCCGCGCCCTGCCAGTGGTGGATGCCGAGATCTACACCTACGCCCATGTCGTCTATCTGAAGGAGCGGCAGAACGCACGGCTCGTGCGCGCTTTTCTCGCCGTGCTGGGTGGGCTTTTGGCACCCGGCGCTGCCCGGCCGCCGCGCCGCAAGAGGCCAAGTAACGGCCGTTAGGCCGGCAATCAATCGTACTCGACCGGCGTTCCCTCTCCACACGACAATTTGCAACGGGGGAGGGCAGAAATGCTCCGTAAGACATTGGTTGTTGCTGCTTTCACATGCGCTGCCCTGGTGGGCTGCGACGAAAGCGGGTTTGGTCCGCAGATTGCGGGGTCGGCGCATTCCCAGGGCCGGTCTGCGGAGTTGCGCGCTGTCTGCACAGGACAGGGCTTCCAGCCGGGCACGTCGCTCTATCGCAACTGCCTCGTGAAAGAGGCCGACGCCCGTCAGCCCGAGGGCGGCTACGCCAGCCACTTCGACAAGCCCGGCATGCGCTACGACGAAAACGGCCATCTCGTCGATGCCGGCGGCTACCTGATCGATCGCAACGGCCGGCGTATCGGTGGCAAGGGTCACTGGGTAGCGGGCCCGCGCGACGACGTCGTGCCGCCCGGCACCCATGTCGATCCGTCCGGCCACGCAATCACGCCTCCTCCCGCCAACAGCATCAACGTGCCGGAGGGCGAGGTTGTACCGCAGCGTCACGGGAGCCACGGCACCGTCACGAACTGCATCGGCTTCTCTGGCGCAGCGGGCGAACAGTCGAGCTGCGCGATCACGCGCCAGATGTCGGTGCGTGAAGCCGAGGCCGCGCATCGCGCCTCGGAGGTAAAATTCCAGGCCCAGCTCCGCGAGGCCTGCAGCGCCTACGGCCTGCCGGCCGGGACCCAGCCCTACAACGACTGCCTCGCGCGCTAGTCACACGAACGCCGTCCCTGACGCTCTCAGCTCGCCATCCAGCCGCCGTCGACCATCAGGTTCTCGCCGGTGATGAAGGTCGCCTCGTCGGAGGCGAGGAAGAGCGCGGCGTTGGCGACATCCTCGGAGCGGCCGAGCCGCGGCAGAGGCGTGCGGGCGTGTGAATAGTCGAGCCAGCGCGGCTCGACGGCCCGGCCACCCTTGCCGGTGAGGATTTTCCCCGGCGCCACGGCGTTGCAGATGATGCTGTCGCGGCCGTAGTCGGCGGCGATCTGGCGCGTGAGGTAAACCACGGCCGATTTCGAGACGCCGTAGGAAAAGTCCTCGGGCGAGGAGATCATGCCGTGCTGCGAGGAGATGTTGACGATGCGCCCGCGCGCCTCGTTGCGGATCTCCTGGCTCAGCATGCGGCGCACGGCGGCGCGGCACACCAGGAAGACGCCGGTGACGTTCACCTCCATCACCCGGTTCCATTCCTCGAGGCTAGTGTCGGTGAGCTTCTTGCCGCTGCGGATGACGGCGTCGTTGACCACGATGTCGAGCCGGCCGGTCGGCAGGGCGGCCCGGCGCACTGCCTCCTCGACGTCTTTCTCGTTCGAGACGTCGCCCTGGAAGAAGGGCACATCCAACACCTTGTGCGTGGGCTCGCCACCCTCGACCACCGCTTCGGTGATGTCCATCAGCAGCAGCGTCGCGCCCTCGGCCTGGAACTTGCGGGCGATGGCGCGGCCGATGCCGGAGGAGGCGCCGGTGATGAGGGCGGTCTTGCCGGCGAGCCTGTTCATCCCCGCTGTACGCTTGCTCCGCCGTCCACGGGCAGCGTCACGCCGGTGATGAAGTTGGCTTCGTCGGAGGCGAGGAAAAGGGCTGCATTGGCGACGTCCCAGCCGGTGCCCATCTTCTTGCGCAGCGGCACCTTGGCATCGCGCCCGGCCTCGATCTCGGCGCGGGTCTTCTTGAACTCCCGCGCGCGGGTGTCGACGGCCATCGGCGTGTTCATCAGGCCGGGCAGGATCACATTGGCGCGGATGCCGTACTGGGCGTTCTGGTAGGCAAGCTGCTCGGTGAAGGAGACCATCGCCGCCTTGGTCGCCTTATAGGCGACGTAGGGATAGGTGGTGATCACGGCCATCGACGAGATATTGATGATCACGCCGCTCTGCTGGGCGCGCATGATCGGGATCACGTGCTTGGCCGCGAAAATGCAGCTCTTGAGGTTGATCGCGGTGCAGCGGTCGAAGGCTTCCTCGGTGATGTCCAACAGCTCGGCGTCGCCGCCGGCGATCGAGACGCCGACATTGTTGTGCAGAATGTCGATGCGGCCCCAGCGGGCATGCGCCTCGGCCACCATGGCCTTGATCTGAGCCTCCTTGGTGACGTCGGCCTTGAAGGCAACCGCCGTGCCCTGGTTCTTGCCGATGATGTCGACGGTCTCCTGGGCCGAGGCGAGGTTGTGGTCGACGCACAGCACCTTGGCGCCCTCGCGCGCGAAGGTGAGCGCGGTGGCGCGGCCGTTGCCGATGCCTTCGCCGGGGCTCTGGCCCGATCCGACGACGATGGCGACGCGGTCTTTCAGGCGCATGTCACTTCACTCCCGGGATCGGGTACTGCTGCAGTACCTCTTTGTAATAGGGCTCGTTGTCGATCTTCATGGTGGCGAGCACGCGGACCACGGCGCAATAGAAGGCGATGGTCAGCACCAGGTCGGTCATGTGCTCGTCGCTGAGCTCCTTCTTGATCTCGGCGAAGGTGGCGTCCGACATGCCGAGGTTTTTAGCCATCTCGCGGGCGCCGCGCAGGACCGCCTTGGTGAGCGGCTCGAGGCTGCTCTGCTTGTGGGCAGTCTCGGCGAACAGGCCCTCGATGTCGGCATCGGTGACGCCGAATTCCTTGCCGATCTTCACGTGATGGGTGAATTCGTATTCCGACTTCTCCATCCAGCCGACCTGCAGGATGGCGAGTTCGCGCAGCCGCGGGTCGAGCTTGCTCTTGTGGCGGATGAAGTTGCCGAGGCCGTTGAAGGCCTTGGCCATGTCGGGCGAGTTGACCAGCAGCTTGTGCAGGTTGGTGTTGCGCTTGAGCATGTCGCGGTATTCGGGCGCGACCTGGTCGGGCTCGAGATAGGGCAGGCGGGCCATCTTGTTCGTTCTCCCTCAATAATTTTTGTTTAGTTATCCTGCGAATCGCGTTCCGGCCCCTGCAGCGTGACGCCGCCATCGACCACCAGGACATGGCCGGTGATGTAGCGGGCGTGGTTGCTCAGCAGGAACTTGACGGCATTGCCGATGTCCCAGCCGGTGCCCTCGATCTTGAGCACCGAGGCCTTGGTGCGCTGGGCGCGGGCGGCTTCGCTCATGGTGCTGTTGCCGCGGGCATAGACCATCGGCGTGTACATCGGCCCGGGGCAGATGCAGTTGACGCGGATGCCGTCGCGGCCGTGGTCGACCGCCATTGCCTGGGTGAGGCCGATGACGGCGGCCTTGGAGGCGGTGTAGGTCGTGAGACCGCGTGGCCGCAGCGCCGAGATCGACGAGATATTGACGATGGCGCCGCCCTTGGCGGTCTTGATCATCGCCGGGATCGCATGCCTGGAGAGCAGGAACATGGTCTCGACATTGACCTGCATGACCCGGCGGTATTCGTCGGGCTGCTCGTCGACGACGCTGCCGCGGCTGCCGATGCCGATGTTGTTGTCCAAAAAGTCGAGCCGGCCCCAGTGATCGACCGCCGCATCGACCAGCCGCTTGCACTCGTCTTCCTTGGTGGCGTCGAAGCCGTGCGAGGCAGCGGTGCCGCCCTCTGATTTGATCATCTCGACGGTGCGCTCGGCGAGCTTCGAGTCGAGATCGGCCACCAGCACCTTGGCGCCGGCGCGGGCCAGCAGGATGGCGGCGGCGCGGCCGTTGCCGATGCCGTCGTCCTTGGCGCCGCCGCCCGACACGATGGCGACCTTGCCCGACAGTCCGGGATCGTCCTCGGGACCCTTCATTTCTTCCTCTCCCCTATGGCCAGCCGACGCCCGGCACCTCGACGCGCAGGGTCTCGATGCGGCCGTCGCGCTTTTGCGCCATCGACGGGCCGCTGCCGGTGTTGGTCAGCACGAACAGTGTTTTGCGATCGATGCCGCCCAGCATGCAGGCATAGGCGGCGCGCGGCGAAAGCTCGCTGCTGTGTGTGATTTGGCCGCCTGCCTTGACGCGCAGGATGCGCTGGCCGAAGGCGTCGGACACCCTGATCGCGCCCTCGGCGTCGAGACAGATGCCATCGGGATAGCAGCCGCGGATATCGGCCCAGACGCGGCGGCCCGACAGCGAGCCGTTCGGTCCGATGTCGAAGGCGGTGAGCCGGTGGGCGAAGGTTTCGGCCACGATCAAGGTCTTGCCGTCCTGGGTGATCACCGTGCCGTTGGGAAACAGCAGGCCGTCGGCGGCCTTGTGGACGCGGCCGTCGATGTCGACGCGGAGCAGGCAGGTCGTGCGCGGCGTCTCGCCGCGATGGCGGTCGTAGCCGAAATTGCCGATATAGGCGCGGCCGTCGCCGTCGACCGTCATGTCGTTGCAGTGGCCGGGTGCCAGCTTGCTGAGATCGGCCAGCACCGAGAGCTTGCCGGCGGTGAAGCCCATCAGCTTGCGGTCGGTCATCGAGACGATGAGCATGGTGCCGCCCGAGCGCCAGCCGAGGCCGGACGGCTGGTTGGGCACCTCGACGATGGTTTCGGCCTTGCCGTCGGTGTCCACCGCCATGACGCGCTTGGTGTAGAAATCGGAGAAGTAGAGTCGGCCGTCGCGCCAGCGCGGCGCTTCGGGGAAGCTGAGGCCCGCGAGGAGGGGCTCGAGCTTCACGCGCGGTCCCACTCGATGCGGAAGGCGTTGCCCTCTGGCTTGATGTAGCCGGCATTGGCGCCGGGGAAGTGGGCCGGGCAGAGCAGGGCGTTCTTCTCGACGCAGTTCTCCAGCAGCTTGCGTCGCGACCTGGCCGACAAATCCTGGTCGGTGCAGAACTGGCTCGACCAGTCGGGATGATAGACCTGGATCGGATGATGCATGATGTCGCCCGAGAAGCAGGCCTCGCGGCCGCCGTCTTTCAGATTGATGGCGATCGAGCCCGGCGTGTGGCCGGGATAGTCGGCGATGGTGAGCAGCGGGTCGGGCTGGGAATCCCGGTCGATCATCACCGCCTTGCCGGCCTCGACGATCGGCAGCACCGAATCGTCGAACGAACCGTCGTTCACGTGGTCGTTCGACTTGCGCTCGCTTTCCCAGTGCGCGTACTCGCGTTTGGCAAAGAGGTACTTGGCGTTCCTGAAGGTCGGCACCCAGCGGCCGTCGACGAGCTGGGTGTTCCAGCCGACATGATCAACATGCAGGTGCGTGCACATCACGAGATCGACCGAATCGGGATCGCAGCCGCAGGCGCGCAGGCGGTCGAGGAAAGGCGTGTCGAGGTTGCGCCAGCCGGGGTTGGTGCGCTGCTTGTGGTTGCCGAGGCAGGTGTCGATCAGGATGGTGTGCTTCGGCGTCTTGACGATCCAGGTGTGCACCGAGCCGACGAGGCGGTCGCTGCCGGGCTCGACATGGTCGGGCACCATCCAGGATTTTTGCGCATCGAAGGCTTCCTGGTTGAACTTGGGGAACATGCGCGCGGGCTTGAAGCCGGCGCCGCAGATCTCCTCGACCTTCTCGATGGTGACGCTGCCCAGCCTGCGCATCAGAAGGTCACCACGCTGCGGATCGACTTGCCCTCGTGCATCAGGTCGAAGGCGTCGTTGATCTTCTCGACCGGCATGACGTGGGTGATCAGCGAATCGATGTCGATCTTGCCGTCCATGTACCAGTCGACGATCTTCGGCACGTCGCGCCGGCCCTTGGCGCCGCCGAAGGCCGTGCCCATCCACGAGCGGCCGGTGACGAGCTGGAAGGGACGCGTGGCGATCTCCTGTCCGGCGCCGGCGACGCCGATGATCACCGACTTGCCCCAGCCGCGATGGCAGCATTCCAGCGCATGGCGCATGAGCTGGGTATTGCCGACACATTCGAAGCTGTAATCCGCGCCGCCGTCGGTCAGCTCGACGATGGCGGCGACGAGGTCCTTGTGGTCCTTGGGATTGATGAAGTGCGTCATGCCGAACTTGCGGCCGAGCGCCTCGCGCGCCGGATTGAGATCGACGCCGACGATCATGTTGGCGCCGACCATGCGCGCGCCCTGCACGACGTTAAGACCGATGCCGCCCAGGCCAAAGACCACGACATTGGCGCCGGCCTCGACCTTGGCGGTATTGATGACCGCGCCGATGCCGGTGGTGACGCCGCAGCCGATGTAGCAGACCTTGTCGAACGGCGCGTCTGGGCGAATTTTTGCCAGCGCGATCTCGGGCAGCACGGTGTAGTTCGAGAAGGTCGAGCAGCCCATGTAGTGATGGACCATCTTGCCGCCCAACGAAAAGCGGCTGGTGCCGTCGGGCATGACGCCCTTGCCCTGGGTGGCGCGGATGGCGGTGCAGAGATTGGTCTTGCCGCTGAGGCAGGATTTGCAGTTTCGGCATTCGGGCGTGTAGAGTGGGATCACGTGGTCGCCCTTCTTCAGCGACACGATGCCCGGCCCTGTTTCGACCACGACGCCCGCGCCTTCATGGCCGAAGATCACTGGAAAAAGTCCCTCGGGATCGCCGCCGGAGCGCGTGAATTCGTCGGTGTGGCAGACGCCGGAGGCCTTGATCTCGACCAGCACTTCGCCGAACTGCGGCCCGGCCAGGTCGACGGTTTCGATTTCGAGTTTCTTGCCCGCCTCGAAGCAGACGGCTGCCTTGGTTTTCACGGTGTTTTGACCCCCAACTCCGGGGCAGCCTAGCGCACGTGCTGGACCCGAGTCGCGAGCGAATTCAGCTCTTCCGCACCGCGCTCTGTAACAATGACGCCGGCCCCGATGTTCACCCGGACCATGCCGAGGCAGGCGTTGGGTTCCAGTTCCAGCCCCATGCCCTCCCGCAGCACCGTGGTCTTGCCGCAGCCGCTCGGTCCCACGATGCAGACGAACTCGCCCTCATCGACGGTGAGCGAAAAATCTTCCAGTGCCACTGTCCGAACGCCGTCCTCGCCGAAGGTCTTGGCGAGACGGTCGATGCGGATTTTTGGAATTCACGCCGCTGCCATGCGCGGCAGCGCGGCCTTGGCCTCTTTGTATTGTGCGATCAACCGGCGGCAGAGGTCGGCGGCGGCCGGGACGTCCTCGATGTTCCCGACGCCGTGGCCCGCCGTATAGATGTCCTTCCAGCGCTTCTTGTTCTCCTGGCTGGAGACGATCTTGCCGGGCAGCATCGTGCGCAGCACGTCGAGGTCGACGCCGGCGGCGAGAAGGCTGGGCGTCAGCCAGTTGGCGGGCGCGCCGTCGATCGAGGCGCTGAAGAACACGTCGGTGGCGCGCGTCTTCACGATCATGTCCTTGTGAGTGTCGGCGGCCATCGCCTCCTTGGTGGCGATGAAGCGCGTGCCGATATAGGCGAGATCGGCGCCCATCACTTCGGCCGCAAGCACATCGCGGCCAGTTGTCTGGCCGCCCGCCAGAACGATGGCGAAATGGTCGCCGAGCTGGCGCACCTCATTCATCAACGCGAAGGGATTGATCGTGCCGGTATGGCCGCCGGCGCCGCCCGCCACGGCGATGACACCGTCGACGCCGGCCTCCAGTGCCTTCTCGGCGTGGCGGCGGTTGGCGATGTCGTGCAGCGCCACGGCGCCCCAGCCGTGGATGCGCTTGATGGCGTCACCCGGCGCACCCTTCGAGGTCAGCACGACCGGCACCTTGTATTTCTCGACCAGCTCGAGATCGCCGGGATAGCGCGGGTTCGACGCGTGCACGACCAGGTTCACCGCCCATGGCGCGATCGTCCTGCCGGTATCCTCGAGGCGCTTCATGCCCTCCTGCATCTCGTCGAGCCAGGCCTGGAACTCCTCGCGGCTACGCGTGCCGTGCGCCGGGAAGCTGCCCATGATGCCTTCGGCGCAGCAGGCGAGCGTCAGCGCCGGGTTGGAGACGAGGAACATCGGGGCGGCGATCGCGGGGATAGCCATGCGGCCCATCAGATTCTGCACTTCGGCGCGGGCCATGCTCAGACCTCTTTTATTGTCGGCGTCGTCGAGGTGACACCCGCTTCGGCCAGTTTGGCGATCTGCCGGTCGTCGTAGCCCAGTACTTCGTGCAATATCTCGGCCGTATGCTGGCCAAGGTCGGGTGCGGCACGCTCGACGCGCACGCCGGCATCGTCGAGACGGTAGGGCAGGCCCTTGACCAGGCCGCCACCGGCGTCGCGCGCCAGGGTCACGCCGCTCAGCGCCGTGTCGCGCAAGAGGTCGGCGCCGTCGTTGCTCGCCGCGGCGGCGATGCCGCAGGCCTGCAGCGCGGTGACCGCCGTCTCGCTGTCGACCGTGGCGCAGAACGCGCCGGCTTCGTCGTCGTGGCGCGGCAGGGTGATGGCGACCCAGCGTCCGTCCTTGCAGAGATAGGCGTCCTGCTGGGCGACGCCCTCCTCGTGGTTGCCGATGCGATGCGCCCGTCGCGCGGGGTCGGCGGCGGCGGCGAGGATTTCCTCGCCGATGGTGAAGGAGGCGACCTCGCGCTGGGAGAAATCGAGGAAGCAGCCCTTGCCGGTTCGCCGCGCCTCCATGACCGCGGTGATCACCATGCCGGCGGCGAACAGCGAGACGATCTGGTCGGGGTAGTTGACGTCCATGCCGGAGATGCGCGGCTCCTCGCCCTCGTAGCCCGTGAGGGCCGCGATGCCCGAGGTGGCGTCGAGCGTCGATCCGAACGACACGTTCATGCGTTCCGGCCCGGTGTCGCCCTGGCTCGAGATGGCGGCGAAGACGATCGACGGATTGAGGGCACGCAAGGCTTCGAAGCCGAGGCCTGCGCGGTCGAGCACGCCACGGCGGAAATTCTCGACCACGACGTGGCAATGCGGCGCCAGTTCCTTGACGACGCGCTGGCCCGCGGGGTCCTTGAGATTGAGCGCCAGCCCGCGCTTGTTGCGGTTGGTGAAGCGGAACTGCGGCGAGCGGTTCCACCAGCCCGCCTTGTCGTCGGGCTTGCCGACGACGCGAAAGGGATCGAGATAGGCGCCCGACTCGATCTTGATCACGTCGGCGCCGAGATCGGCTAGCATGGCCGAGGTATTGGCGCCGGCCGTCAGCAGGCCGAAATCCAGCACGCGTACGCCAGCGAGAATGCCCGTATTCGTGTTGGCGCTCACAGGAAGCGCTCCGAGGCGCCGAGCTCGGGTGCCGCCTTGGGCGAGAAGGATCGGCCGTTCCACTGCACCGGCAGTTGCGGCAGGCGCAGCTTGCCGAGCGTGGGATGATAGAGGTTGGCGAGGAACTCCCGCACTACGTATTGCTCGGTCTCCAGCAGCTCGGCCGGCGAGAAGATCGGACCGAACGGCACGCCCTCGTGCTGTGCCGCTTCCTGGATCTGCTCGCGGGTCTTGTCGGTGAACCACGGGCGGATGATGTCGTAGAGCTCGGCGATGTTCTGGCGGCGGCCGGCGCGGGTGTTGAATTTGGCGTCGGCCAAGCGCCGGTCGCCGATCAGCGCGCGCGTCGCCGGCCATTGCGTGACGGTGTAGACCACGGCGACGTGGCCGTCTCGGCAGGGCACGATCTGGAATTCCGACTGCTTGCCCTCGCGCGCTGGCGACGCACCCGAGGCGGCGGCCGCCGATGCCGACTTCCAGTTCACCCACTGCATGACCTCGACCAGCGAGACGCGCACTTTCGGTACCGGCTTTCCGGCCTCACGTGCGGCCAGCGCCGCGGCCAGGCCGGTGAAGGCGGTGAGGCCCGCGGCATAGGACGCCTGGTGCCCGCCCAGCCGGAGCGGCTTGCGCTCGGGCTCGCCCACCATGTGCAGGAGGCCGGCCAATGCCAGCACGGTGAACTCGCTCACCGGCTGGCTGGCGTTCATTTCGACCGGAAAGGGCGCGATCTCGATCGCCGCCGCCTTGCCGGCGCGAATGAGGCCGGCGACCGACGCGGGCTCCTCGAACAGGCAGGCATCGGCGCGGTCGAGCAGGTGGCCGAAGGTTTCGCGGTCGGCATCGGCTGAGAGGTCGAGGACCATCGACCGCTTGGAGGTGTTGAGGAACTGGAACAGCGCGCTCTGGCCCGGGCTCAGCATCGGCGGCATGCGGCGCACCGGATCGCCACCCTTGGGCTCGATCTTGAGCACGTCGGCGCCGAGATCGGCCGCGATCTTGCCGGCCATCGACGTGGCCAGCCGCAGGCACATGGGCGCAGCCGGATCGTTCACCTCGAGAATGGTGAATCGGTTGAGCGGCCGGGCGTCGATTTCGGTCATGGTGGGCATTCCGCGTATCGCGGCATGCGCCTTCGGTCAACGCTGCCCGCGTGCTACGGTTGCCGTCTACGGAGGGTTTTATGGCACAAACCGGCAATCACAAGGGTCTGACATTCGGCATCTTCCTGGCGCCGTTCCATCGCGTCGGCGAGAATCCGACGCTCGGCATGGCGCGCGACATGGAGCTGGTCGAGTGGATCGACGAGCTGGGATTCGACGAGGCCTGGATTGGCGAGCACCACTCCGCCGGCTGGGAGACCATCGCTTCGCCGGAAGTGTTCATCGGCGCGCTGATCGAGCGCACGCGCTATATCCGCCTCGGCTCGGGCGTCACCAGCCTGCCCTATCACCACCCGCTGATGGTGGCCAACCGCTTCGTGCAGCTTGACCATATGTCGCGCGGGCGGACCATGCTGGGCTGCGGCCCGGGCGCGCTGCCGTCGGATGCCTATATGATGGGCATCGATCCTTCGACCCAGCGACCGCGTATGGAAGAGTCGCTGGCCGCCATCATGGCGCTGCTGAAGTGCGAGGAGCCGGTCACCATGAAGACCGACTGGTTCGAGCTCAAGGAAGCGCGGCTCCATCTCGCGCCTTACAGCTATCCGCATTTCCCCATCGCCTGCGCCAGCACTATCACGCCTTCGGGCATGATCGCCGCCGGCAAGCACGGCGTCGGCGTGCTCTCCATCGGTGCGGGCATTCCGGGCGGTCCCGAGGCGCTCGGCAAGCAATGGGGCATCTACGAGGAGACTGCGGCCAAGCACGGCCATACGCCCGATCGCTCGAAGTGGCGCATTGTCGTCAACGCGCATGTCGCCGAGGACGACGAGCAGGCGCTGCGCGAGGTCAATGCCGGCGAGCGGCGCGAGACCGTGACCTATTTCGAGGACACGCTCGGCCGGCCGCCCGGCCGCTCCGACGATCCGCTGCGCGAGGGCGTCAAGATGGGCACGACCCTCGTCGGCACACCCGACACCGTGGCCAAGGGCATCCGGCGGCTGCTGGGCTATTCAAACGGTGGCTTCGGCGGCGTGCTGTTCCGCGCCCATGAGTGGGCCGACCGCGAGGCCACGATGCGCTCCTACGAGCTGTTCGCGCGCTACGTGATGCCGCAATTCCAGGGCTCGCTCGACACCATCGTGGCGTCGAACGACTGGGCGCGCACCAACCGCAAGGCCGTGTTCGGCCCGACCGTCGCGGCGGTGAAGAAGGCCTTCACCGACGTCGGTCACGCCGTTCCCGACGAGTTCCGTCAGCGCACCGTCGGTGCGCGTGACGTCGCCGACGACTAGAACTGCTTCTTGGTGCCGGGCTCGGCGTCGATCACCTGGATCGTCGTCGTGCCCAGCGCCGCCTTGAACTCGGCGGGCGTGCCCTTGAGGAACGGGTTCGAGGCGTAGTGCATCGGCCACGCCATCTTGGGCTTGATCAGCTCCTTGGTGGCGTAGGCGGCGTCTTTCGGGCTCATGACGTAGTGGCCGCCGATCGGCACCAGCAGCAGGTCTGGCTTGTAGTACTCGCCGATGAACTTCATGTCGCCGAACAGGCCGGTGTCACCCATGTGGTAGATCTTGAAGCCGTTCTCGAGCTCGATGATGAAGCCGACCGGCTCGCCCGCCGGATAGCTCGTGTCCTTGCCGGTCGCGGGATCCTTGAGGATCATCTCCGACGAGTGCTCGGCGTGCGTCATGGCGATCTTGACGCCGGGGAAGGGCTCGATGGTGCCGCCTTTGTTCATGCGCGGCGCTAGGTTGGCCGGCAGGATGCCGAGAGTCGCCAGCCACTGGTTCAGGCCGGCCGGCGCCCACATCGGCACGTTGTGCTTCTTCACGATCTCGACGGCGTCGCCCAGGTGATCGCCGTGACCGTGCGTCACCAGGACGAGGTCGGGCTTGCCGATGGCGGCGTCGAGGTTCTTGAGCTCGGGCGGGATCTTGGTGGCGCCCATGATCCACGGATCGATCAGGATCACCTTGCCGCTCACCGTCGTGAGCATGAACGCGGCCTGGCTATACCACAGCAGCTCGGCCTTGCCCTGCGCGCTGGCGGCGCCCGCGAAGGCGAGGCACGCCGCCGCAATAAGACCCAAAAGACGAACGAACATCTTTAGCCTCCCCTGAAGTTTGGAAAAGCCTAACATGGTTTTTCAGGGCAGAAGATGTCGCTTTTCCGTGATCGCCAAATCGCCCAGAGTGCACGCTGCATTGCACAAGGAGACGGCGCGCCGATGAGCATCAAGGGCAAGGCCTATATCGCCGGCATCTACGAACATCCGACACGGCTCGCCAAGGATATCTCCCTGGCCCAGATCCACGCCCAGGTGGCCAAGGGTGCGCTGGAAGATGCCGGACTCACCAAGGACGACGTCGACGGCTACTTCTGCGCCGGCGACGCGCCCGGCCTCGGGCCGATGTCGATGGTCGAATACATGGGGCTGAAGCCGCGCCACGTCGATTCGACCGATTGCGGCGGCACGTCCTACCTGATCCATGTCGGTCATGCCGCCGAGGCGATCGCGGCGGGCAAGTGCAAGGTGGCGCTGATCACGCTGGCTGGCCGGCCACGCGCCGACGGCATGGCGACCGGCACCGTTCCGCGGTCTCGCGGCGGCACGCCGACGCCGGACGAGCCGTTCGAGTTTCCCTACGGGCCGACGGTGGTGAACATGTACGCCATGTGCGCCATGCGCCACATGCACGAGTTCGGCACGACGTCCGAACAGCTCGCCTGGATCAAGGTCGCAGCCTCGCATCATGCGCAATACAATCCGCATGCGCTCTTGAAGGACGTGGTCACGGTCGAGGACGTCGTGAACTCGCCGATGATCTCCGATCCGCTGCATCGGTTGGACTGCTGCGTCATCACCGACGGCGGCGGCGCGATCGTCGTCGTGGCGCCGGAGATCGCGGCCAAGCTCAAGCGGCCCAAGGTGAAGTTGATCGGCGCCTCGGAGGCCATCAAGACGCAGATGGGTGGCAAGGTCGATCTCACCTATTCCGGCGCGCGTTTCACTGGCGCCGCGGCTTTCGCCGAGGCCGGCGTGAAGCCCAGCGACATCAAGTACGTGTCGATCTACGACAGCTTCACCATCACCGTGCTGATCCAGCTCGAGGATCTGGGCTTTGCCGAGAAGGGCAAGGGCGGGCGGCTGGTGCAGGACGGCAACCTGATCTCGGGAACAGGCAAGCTGCCGTTCAACACCGACGGCGGCGGGCTCTGCAGCAACCATCCCGGCAATCGCGGCGGCCTCACCAAAGTGCTGGAGGCCGTGCGGCAGTTGCGCGGCGAGGCGCATCCCAAGGTGCAGGTGCCGAACTGCAATCTGGCGCTGGCGCACGGCACGGGCGGTTCGCTCGGCCTGCGGCACGGTAGCTCGACCGTCATTCTAGAGAGGGAGTAGACCATGGCTGCTGAACGCAAACTGCCAGCGCCCGTTCCCAGCCAGGAGACGCAGGCCTATTGGGACGCCGCCGCCAAGGGCAAGCTACTGTTGCGCAAATGCACGAGCTGCAACCAGCTCCACCACTATCCGCGCACGATCTGTCCCTTCTGCTTCTCGGACAAGACCGAATGGATCGAGGCCTCGGGCAAGGGCACGATCTATTCCTACAGCGTCATGCGCCGCGCGCCGGAGCCTTATGCCATGGCCTATGTCACCCTGGCCGAGGGCCCGCGCATGGTGACCAACATCGTCGACTGCGACTTCGACAAGTTGAAGTGCGAGCAGGCAGTGAAGGTGGTCTTCAAGCCCACGGAGGGTGCCGGCCCGCCGCTGCCGATGTTCACGCCGGCGTGAGGTCATGCTAGGGATTGAGGCATGCCCAACCTCGATCCCGTCACCCTCACGGTCATCCAGAACGGCCTGATCCAGGTCTGCAACGAGATGGATCTCGCCTTCGTGCGCTCGGCCTTCTCGCCGGTGATTTCCGAAGGCATGGACCGCTCCGACGGCATCTACGACGCCATGGACGGCTCGCTGATCGCCCAGGGCGAGCTCGGGCTACCGGTGTTCGTCGGCACCATGCAGTTCTCCAGCCGCGCGGTGATCGACCGGGTGAAGAGCCACTATGCCGGCAAGGTCGATCCCGGCGACGTCTTCATCGTCAACGATCCCTATCTCGGCGGCACCCATTTGATGGACGTGCGGTTCGTCAAACCGTTCTTCTACAAGGGCAAGCTCTTCGCCTGGCTCGCCAATACCGGCCACTGGCCGGATGTCGGCGGCATGGTGCCGGGCGGTTTCTCCGCCAGCGCCACCGAGGTCGAGCAGGAAGGTCTGCGCCTGCCGCCGATCAAATTCTTCAAGAAGGGCGTGATGGACCAGGAGATCCTGTCGATCATCCTGTCCAATATCCGCATCGCCGACCAGCGAATCGGCGACATCAAGGCCCAGGCGGCGGCACTCACGACGGGCGACGTGCGGCTGACGGCGTTGATCGACCGCTACGGCGAGGAGACGGTGAAGGCCGCCATCGCCGAGATGCGTCATCGCGCCGAGCGTCAGATGCGCGCCAAGATCGCGGCCATTCCCGACGGCATCTATCAGGGCACCTCGCAGGTCGACAGCGACGGCGTCGTCGATGCCCCCCTCACCATCAAGATGAAGATCACCAAGAAGGGTGACGAGCTGCTGTTCGACATGACGGGCTCGAGTCCGCCCTGCCGCGGCCCGATGAACAGCGTCATCGCCACCACCAAGTCGGCGATCTATCTCGCGATAAAGCACATCTTCCCCGAGGTGCCGATCAATGCCGGCACCTTCGAGCCGCTGAAGATCGTCGAGCCCGAGGGCACGTTCCTTTACGCGAAGTACCCGCGGCCGGTGTCGGGCTGCGCCGCCGAAGTGAGCCAGCGCATCGCCGAGGCAGTGTTTGCCGCGCTGACGCATGCGATCCCGGACCTGCTGTTCGCTGCGCCCGCCGGCACCTCAGGCAATCTCGGCGTCGGCGGCTACGATCCCGAGCGCAATCGCAGCTACATCATGTATCTCTTCACCGGCGGCGGTTACGGCGGCTTCCAGGGTGGCGATGGCCTTTCCAACGGCTGCTCGACCATCGGCATCTCGAAGATGCCGCCGGTAGAGGTGCTGGAGCAGTTCTATCCCATCCTGTTCGAGGAGTTCTCGCTGCGCGAGGGTTCGGGCGGCGCTGGCGAGTTCCGCGGCGGCTTCGGCATCAACTACGCCATCAAGCTCAGGCGCGGCGAAGCACGCGTCTCGATGGTGATGGACCACGGCCGCACCGGCCCACAGGGCGCGCTGGGCGGCGAGGCCGGCGGCGTGAACACGGTGGCCGTGAACCAGGGCGGCAAGACCTACCATCCGCCGCATCTGTCGAAGGACCAGGACATCGAGATCGGCGTCGGCGACGTCGTGCGCGTGTCGACGCCGGGCGGCGGTGGCTTCGGCGATCCGGCCAAGCGCGATCGTGCGTCCGTTGAGCGCGACCTCAAGCGCGGCTACTACACCGAGGAGCAGGCGCGCCAGCGCTTCGGCAAGCGGCAAGCGGCCGAATGATTTTCTTTCGATTGTTGGTGTTGCTGGCGGTGATCGGCGTGACCAACGCCGCTCGGGCCCAGGTCCTATGGCTTAAGGTCGAAGGACCGCAGCGGAGCTTCATCGTCGAGATGCCGGCGGCGCCCGAGTACAAGATCACGCAACAGAGATCAGGCTCCGGCACGGCGTACGACTATCATTCCTATGCGCTCAACCGCGGGCCGATCGACTACGTCGTGCAGACGGCGATCTATCCGGCTGACGTCGACACGAGCAAGCCGCAGGCGCTGCTGCAGTTCCTGCTCGACGCCACGGCGCGCAACCTTGCCGGCGCGAAATGGCAGCAGGTCGGTTGGATGACTGTGCAAGGGGCGACGGCCGCCGAAGCGACGGGAGCGTTGCCGGACGGTAAGTCGCTGCGTCAGATTTTGGCGCTGAAGGACCGCCACATCTTCATTCTGGGTGTCTCCGGGCCGGCGGGCACGGTAAAATTTCCCGACGCCGACCGTTTCCTGAAATCACTGAAGTTGTTTCCATGAGCAAACCGCGCATTCACATCCTGGCCCTGGGCGGCACCATTGCCACTCGACCCGACGCTTCGGGCCATATGCAGATGGGCCTGGGCGCCGACGATCTCGTGAAGGCGGTGCCGCTGCTGGCGAGCGTCGCGGAGATCGAAGCCGAGACGGTCTCGCGGGTCGGCAGCCATTCGCTGAGCTTCGACCAGATCCATGCGCTGGCCGCCAAGATCCGTGGCCTCAAGGCCGACGGCATCGTGGTGACGCAGGGCACCGACACGCTGGAGGAAACGGCGTTCCTGCTCGACCTGCTGCTCGATCTTCCGGTGCCGGTGATCGTGACGGCGGCGATGCGCAATCCCGCGCTCACGTCGCCGGACGGCCCAGGCAATCTTCTGGCCGCCGTGCGCGTTGCCGCCGATCCCTGGATGCGCGCCCATGCCCGCGCACTGGGCGTCGTGGCGGTGATGCTGGACGAGGTGTTTGCCGCAGCCGACGTCGCCAAGGTGCATCCGACGAGGCTCAACGCCTTCGCGTCGGTGCAGACCGGGCCGCTCGCCGTCCTGGTCGAGGATCGCATCGTGCCGCTGTCGTTGCCGGTCCGGGGACCGGTCGAGGCGGCACGCGCCGCGCTCGCCAAATCGAACGCCGGCTCGGCGTCACCCGTCGCGCTGTTCTGGGTCGGGCTGGATGAGCCGGGCCGCCTGATCGAGGCCCTGCTCGTGGCGCCCGACCATCTCGGTTATCGTGGTGCCGTTCTGGGCGCGATGGGCGGCGGCCATGTGGCCGAACGTATGGTCGGGACCGCGATCAAACTCGCCGCGGCGATGCCCACGGTCGTGGCGCCGCGTGCCGGCGGCGGACCGATGCTGCGCAAGACCTATGGCGGCCCGAGCTCGGAGATCGCGCTGCGCGACGCCGGCCTGATCTGGGGCGGCCGGCTCCATCCATTGAAGGCGCGCGTCCTGCTCGAAACCTGCCTGCGCGGCGGCCTGACGCGCGGCGCGATCGCACAGCTCTTCGACGCTTTCGGATAGGCGGTACAGGCGTATACTCCGCCCAGGTCGGGGTGAACGCCATGTTTCCGGACTTCGACGCCCTCGTGCTGGCGCGCTTCTAGTTTGCCTTCACCGTCAGCTTCCACTTCATCTTCCCGTCGATCTCGATCGGGCTCGCGAGCTATCTCGCCATGCTCGAGGGGCTGTGGCTCGTCACGGGCCGCGAGGTCTATCTCACGCTCTTCAAATACTGGCTGAAGATCTTCGCCCTGGTGTTCGGCATGGGTGTCGTCTCCGTCATCGTCATGTCCTACGAGTTCGGCACCAATTGGGCGGTGTTCTCAGACCGCGCCGGCCCCATCATCGGCCCGCTGATGGCCTACGAGGTGATGACGGCCTTCTTCCTCGAGGCGGGCTTCCTGGGCGTCATGCTGTTCGGCCTAAATCGCGTCGGACGCGGCTTGCATTTCACGGCGACGCTGGCGGTCGCGGTCGGCACCGCCATCTCGGCCTTCTGGATTCTCTCGGCTAACAGCTGGATGCAGACGCCGGTCGGCTACAGCATCAATCCGGCCTATCTCACGACGGCGCTGATGGTCGGCGCCTGGCATCTTTTGCGCCCTCTCACGAACAAGAGGGGCACCAACGAGGGTGCGCGCGTCATGTTCTCCATGGCGATGGGCATGATCGCTGTCACCACGCCGCTGCAGATCCTGGCCGGCGACCAGCATGGGCTGAATACGCTCGAGCATCAGCCGGCCAAGGTGATGGCCATGGAAGGCCATTATAAAAGCCATCCTCACGGTGCGCCGCTCTATCTCTTCGGCCTGCCCGACAACGAGGCGGGCGAGCTGCGCTACGCCGTCGGCATTCCCAGGCTGGGGTCGCTGATCCTGAAGCACTCGCTCGACGCGCCGCTGGCCGGCCTCGACACGGTCGAGCGGCGCAACTGGCCGCCGGTGGCAATCGTGTTCTGGTCGTTCCGCATCATGGTGGGGCTGGGCGTCCTGATGCTGGCGCTCGGCCTGTTCGGCTTGCTGGCGCGCGTGGTTGGCCGGCTCTACGACTGGAAACTGCTGCACCGCTTCGCGCTTGCCATGGGACCTGCCGGCTTCGTCGCTGTAATTGCCGGCTGGGTGACGACGGAGGTTGGCCGCCAGCCCTTCACCGTCTACGGCCTGATGCGCACCGCCGAGTCGGCCTCGCCGCTGCAGGCGCCGGCGGTCGCGGCTTCGCTATTGGCCTTCATCGTCGTCTACTTCCTCGTGTTCGGCGCCGGCATCTACTACGTGCTGCAGCTGATGGGCCATGCGCCGCGGCGCGGCGAGCCCGGACCCGAGCAGGACGTGCCGATCCGCGCGGCCTTGCCGTCGGCCGTCACCGGCAAGAAGGCCTGACCATGGATTTCGCCTTTACCCTGCCGAACATCTGGGCCTTCATCATCGCCTTCGCCGTCTTCGCCTATGTCGTGCTCGACGGCTTCGACCTCGGCATCGGTATCCTCTTTCCGCTGTTCGCCACGGACAAGGAGCGCGACACGGCGATGAACACCATCGCGCCGGTGTGGGACGGCAACGAGACCTGGCTGGTGCTGGGCGGCGGCGGGCTGATGGCGGCGTCCCCGCTGGCCTATGGCGTGATTCTTTCGGCGCTCTACACGCCGATCATCGCCATGGTCCTGGCGCTGGTCTTCCGCGGCGTCGCCTTCGAGTTCCGCTGGCGCGATCCCGCGCACCGCAAATACTGGGATGCGGCTTTCACGCTGGGTTCGATCACGGCGGCGCTGGCGCAAGGCATCACGTTGGGCGGCTTGTTACAGGGTATCGCCGTGCGCGACCGTCTCTATGCCGGCGGCTGGTGGGACTGGCTGTCGCCCTTCAGCCTGCTCGTGGGCGTCAGTCTCGTCTGCGGCTATGCGCTGCTCGGATCGACATGGCTGATCATGAAGAGCGAGGGGCCGCTGCAGGCTCACTGCCAGCGGCTGGCGTTGCGGCTGGGCATCGCTACCCTCGTCGGCATGGCGGTGGTGAGCGCCTACACGCCCTTCCTCAATCACGCCTATTACCTGCGCTGGTTCGGCTGGCCGCAGGTGATGTTCACCGCGCAAGTGCCGTTGCTGGTCGCGGTCGCTTCGGTGGGCTTCTTCGTGGCGTTGCGGCGCAAGGCCGACTACTGGCCGTTCCTGATCGCGCTGGCGCTGTTCGCGCTCGGTCTTGCCGGCCTCGGCATCAGCATGTTTCCCTATGTCGTGCCGGCCGTCATCACGATCACCGAAGCCGCCGCGCCCGACTCGAGCCTGAAATTCATGCTGGTCGGCGCCTCGATCATGATTCCGATCATTCTCGCCTACACCGGCTATTCCTACTGGGTGTTTCGCGGCAAGACCGGGTACGAGGGCTATCACTGATGCCTGCACCCCGGCAGTGGCTCTGGTTCGTTGCACTTTGGGTCGGCGTCGTCGGCACTGTGGCCGTTCTGGCCTTCGCGATAAAGTTCTGGCTGCCCTGAGCCTTCAGCTCGTACGGCTGGTCGGCCGGCAGTTGAAGGCGAGCGGCGCGCGCGTATTGGTCTCGCGCAAGGAGACCAGATCGTCGCGCCCCAGCCATTCGTGCGAGGCATCGAAATAGCGGAACCCGCCCTCGGCCGCCTGATATTCCATGCGCCAGGTCTTGCTGGCGAGGGTCACCGAGGCGCGGTTGCGGGCATAGACCACGGTCACCTGCTTGCGGCCCTCGCAGATGTAGTTGATGCCGCTCGGCGTCGGGTCGTCCGGCGCCGGCCGCGCCACCATGGCCGCCACGGTCTGCGGCGCCTCGGGCGTGCAGGCAGCAAGAAACATCATCGTGGCAATCGACAGGCGCCTCATCGTGCGCTTTCCTCCCGGGGCGGCACCTTATGGCGGCGGGGGAAGATGGCCAAATTCAAACTGAGGGACGGCGCGGAGCTATATTACGAGAAAACCGGCAGCGGCCCGCCGCTCTTCCTCGTCGCCGGGCTGGGCGGAGACGGTCGATTCTGGAGCTCCCATGTCGCCGAACTCGCCAAACAATTTACCGTCGTCGTGCACGACCATCGCGGCACCGGGCGCAGCACGCTCTCGAAAATGACCTACTCGGTCGGACAAATGGCCGACGATGCGCGGCAGCTGATCGAAGGACTGGGCTACGATAAGGTCCATTGGTGCGGCCACTCGACCGGTGGCGCCATGGGGCAGGTGCTGGCCATCGAGCATCCCGGGCTGATCGCCAAGCTGGTGCTGAGCGCCACCTGGGCCAAGACGGACGCCTTCTTCCGCCGCCTGTTCGAGGTGCGCGCGACGATGCTGCGCGAGCTGGGGCCGGCGGCCTATCAGAAGTCGAGCGCGCTGGCGCTTCATTCGCCGGCCTGGGTGCGCGACCACGACGCCGACCTGGCGGCCGCCGAGGCGCTGGCGGCAGAGACCATCCCGATCCCCGAGATCGTGCTGTCGCGCATCGACGCCATCGTGGCGCACGACCGACGGGAGCAATTGCAGGCGGTGCGTTGCCCGGCGCTGGCGATTTGCGCCCGCGACGATATGGTGACACCGCTCTATTTCACCGAAGAATTGGTGCGATTGATCCCCAATGCCCGGGCTTATGTTCTGCCGGACGGCGGCCACTTCTATCCGGTCGTGCATGGCGCCGAATTTAGGCGTGTAATGACGTCCTTCCTGCTGGAGTCCTGAACCCCATGAAAATCGAACCCAAGATCGCCGCCGCGGCGGCCGAGCTGACCGCCATCCGCCGCGACATCCACGCCCATCCCGAGCTCGGCTTCGAGGAGGCGCGGACCAGCGCCATCGTCGCCCAGAAGCTCAAGGAATTCGGCTGCGAGGTCACGACCGGCATCGGCAAGACCGGCGTCGTCGGCACCGTGCGCGTCGGCAACAATCCGCGCGCCATTGGCCTGCGCGCCGACATGGACGCGCTGCCGATGGACGAGCTCAACACCTTCGACCACCGTTCCCAGCACAAGGGCCGCATGCACGCCTGCGGCCACGATGGCCACACGACGATGCTGCTGGGCGCTGCAAAATATCTTTCGGCGACGCGCAATTTCGACGGCACGGTTCACTTCATCTTCCAGCCGGCGGAGGAAGGCCGCGGCGGCGCCCAGGCCATGGTCGACGACGGGTTGTTCGAGAAATTTCCCTGCGAGCAGATCTTCGGAATGCACAACAGGCCCAAGCTCGACGTCGGCAAGTTCGCCATTCGCTCCGGCCCGCAGATGGCCGGCGGCGGGTTGTTCGACATCCACATCACCGGCAAGGGCGCGCATGGCGCGCGGCCGGAGAGCGGCATCGATCCGGTGATCATCGCAACGCAGATCATCTCGGCCCTGCAGACCGTTGTTTCGCGCAACGTCGCGGCGCTCGATTCGGCGGTAATTTCGGTGACGCAGATGCATTCGGGCGACGCCTACAACGTCATCCCTCAGGAAGCGGTGCTGCGCGGCACCATCCGCGCCTTCCGCAAGGAAACCATGGCGCTGGTGAAAGAGCGCATCGAGACCATCTCCGCCGGCATCGCCCAGACGCTGGGCGGCAAGGCCACGGCCGATGTGCGCGTCGTCTTCCCGCCGCTGGTCAACGACAGGGACGCGGTGAAGTTCATCGCCGATGTCGCGGCCGAGATCGTCGGACCGGAGAACATGAACCGCGAGGGCCCGTTCGTCATGGCCTCGGAGGACTTCTCCTACATGCTGGAGAAGGTGCCGGGCGCCTTCATCAACATCGGCAACGGCGGCGGTGAGGGCGGCTGCGAGGTCCATAACCCGAGCTACGATTTCAACGACGAGATCATCACGCTCGGCGCCACCCTGTGGTCGCGCGTGGTCGAGACCAAGCTGGCCAAGGATGCCCGCTAAGGTCCTTCTCTGGACCGACTACGTCAGTCCCTACGCCTTCGTTTCGAAGGCCTGGGCCTATCAGCTCGAGGCCGACTACGACATCGAGCTGGAATGGCGGCCCTACACGCTCGACATCGCCTCGTTCCAAGGCCCGGTCGCCGAGCGCGACGCACACCATTGGCGGCGCGTGCGCTACGCCTACATGGATGCGCGGCGTTACGCCAACAAGCAGAGACTGACGCTCAAGGGGCCGGTGAAGGTCTTTTATGCCCGACCGGTCAACGCCGGCATGCTCTATGCTCGTCAACACGGCGTGTTCCGCGCCTACAACGATCTCGCCTTCGACCGCTTCTGGAAACGCGAGCTCGACCCCGAGAGTGTCGAAGCAGTGGCAGCATTGTTTGCCGAAGTCGGTGCTCCCCCTGGCTTCGCTGATTTCCTGGCGGGCGAGGGTGGTGCCGAACACGACCGCCTGCGCGGCGAGGCCGAAGCCTCTGGTGTGTTCGGCGTGCCGACGTTCGTTTTTGACGGCGAACTGTTCTGGGGCGGCGACCGTATCGGCCTGTTGCGCGAACGCCTCGACGAGAAGGGCGTGAAGCGCCGGCTTTAGGTCTCGGATGGCTGGTCGAGCGTTCGCTCGGTGCGTTCGTGCAGCTTTTTCACCTTGCCGCGCTGTTTGTCGACGTGGTCCTTGATCAGTCGCTTGGCGCGCCGGAAGGCGTCGCCGACCGCGAACTGGGGATCGGAAAACCGCTCATCGGCATTCGGCTCGTGATCGACATTGATGTCGATGTGGCCCGGCAGCGTTAGATGAATATGGGCGCTGAAATGACCGCTGGTGCGGTGGTGCTTGTCCGGCGCCTTGATGACGACATGGCAGGCGGTCGGGCGTCCGTAGAGGTGCTCCAGGCCGTCGACATGATCGACGATCATCTGGCTCAGGGCCTCGCTCACGTCGCTGCCTTGAAAGCTGATCCGCAGAGGCGTTTCCATTCGCCTGTCCCTCCATCTTTGAGTACACCCGCTAGAGAGAACGCGGCGTACCGGGGAGGGTTGCGGAATTTATTCCGCTGCGACGATCCGCGGTTCGGTTGATTGCCCCTTGTGTACGACCCGATGCGTCACCATGCGCCCGTGCAGGCCGCGGATCGTGTCGCTGCCCCGTGTCAGGCACAGCCAGGGAAACAGGCCATGGATGAAGCAGGCGAGGCTGCCCAGCAGCATGCGACCGCCGAAGCCGAAGGCCATGGCGAGGTGCTGGAAATAGGTCTCGTCGACCGAGGCGGGGTGATCGGTGAAGCGCCGGAGCATGAGACGACTTTACGGAGCTTTACGCGGAAACGGCTTGCATGTTTTGGCAGGGCTAGCCAAGAATTGGAAACGGTTTCCAAGGATGGCACCATGGCGGGTAAAATATCGCTCGATAGTTTCGACCGGAAGATTCTGGATTGCCTGCAGGGCAATTGCGACATGCCGCTGGCCGAGGTTGCCGCCGCCGTCGGGCTGTCGACGACGCCGTGCTGGCGGCGCATCAAGCGGCTGCAGGATGACGGGGTGATCCGCGCCCGGGTGGCGCTGCTCGAGCGCAAGGCGGTCAATGCCGGCGTCACGGTTTTCGTGGCGGTGCGCACCGCCCAGCACAACGCCCAGTGGCTGACGCGCTTTGCCAAGGCCGTGGCGTCGTTCCCCGAGGTTATGGACTGCTACCGCATGAGCGGCGAGATCGACTATCTCATCCGCCTCGCCCTGCCTGACATCGAGGCCTACGACGCTTTCTACAAACGCCTGATTGCCAAGGTCGAGCTAAGCGACGTCACCTCGATGTTCGCCATGGAGGAGATCAAGTCCACCACGCGGCTCCCGCTCAGCTACCTCCCCTAGCGTCGGCAAGGCACCGGCTCTAGGATCGCGGCGAATTTCACGTCAGGGGAAACGATGACCACGGGCAACACTCACCGCAACCGCAAGAAGGTTTTGATCGTCGGCCGCATGCCGCAGGCCGGCCTCGACGTCCTGAAGACGCGCGACGATGTCGATTTCGAGATCCTGGCCGACGATTCGGTGCCGTCGCTCCATCCCAAGCTCAAGGATGTGCATGCGGTGACCCTGGGCGGCACGCGGTTCGGCGAGGCCGAGCTGGCGGTGGCGCCGAACATGATGGTGGCGGCCCGCCTCGGCGTCGGCTTCGACGCCGTCGAGGTGCCGGCGCTGAACAAGCGCGGCGTCTTCCTGATGACGACCGGCATCGCCAACTCCGTCTCGGTGGCCGAGCACGCGATGTACATGCTGCTGGCCTCGGCCCGGCTCACCAAGAAATACGACCGCTTCGTGCGCGAGGGCGGCTGGGACCAGCGCCTGGCCGACCTGCCGGCCGATCTCTCGGGCAAGTCGATCCTGGTGGTCGGCATGGGCCGCATCGGCTCGCGCACGGTCAAGCGCTGCGTCGCCTTCGAGATGGATGTCTCCGTGCTCGACCCCAACGTGCCGGAAGCCGAGATCAAGAAGGCCGGCGCCACCAAGGTCACCGACCTCAAGGCGATCCTGCCCAAGGTCGATTTCGTGTCGGTGCACTGCCCCAAGGTGCCCGAGACGATCAACATGTTCAACAAGGAGACGCTCGGCCTGATGAAGCCCGACGCCTTCCTGGTCAACACCGCGCGTGGCGGCATCATCAACGAGGATGCGCTCTACGATGCGCTGAAGAGCGGCAAGCTGCGCGGCGCCGGCCTCGACGTTCTCGACAAGGAGCCGCCCGAGCCCTCCAACAAGCTGTTCGGCCTGGAGAACGTCATCTTCAGCCCGCACATGGCCGGCGTCACCAAGGAGGCGAGCGACCGCATGGCGGTGAGCGCCATCGAGAACATCTTGAGCGTCTTCGACGGTCGCCCCATCGAGGCGCACGTCGTGAACAAGGAAGTGCTGCGCTAGACGAGGTCTTCGATCTCGTCATCGGTCGGAAAGCGGCCGGTCTTGCTGCGGGTGTATTTGAGGGCGCCGTCGACGGTGACGTCGAACTGGCCGCCCTTACCGATCCTGAGCTCGACAGCGGTCGCGCCGAGCTTCTCGAGGCGTTCCCTCACACGGAGGGCCTGCGGCTTGTAGCCTCAAGCGCCGCAATATTCGATCAGGACTTTCATAGGACGAAGGTGGGGGCTTAAGCTCCGGCCGGCAAGGGGGATTTGCAATGAAGTATGGACCGCTTGGCCGCTCGGGCCTGATCGTGAGCCGCATCTGTCTCGGCGGTAATTCGTGGGGCGCCAAGGGCCGCCGCGGCTGGGGCAAGTTCGACGAGAGCGAGGCGCCGGCCTACTTCAAGCGCGCGCTCGATGTCGGCATCACCTTCTTCGACACCGCCGACGCCTACAATGCCGGCCGCTCCGAGGAAATCATGGGCGCCACGCTCATGAAGACCGTGAAGCGCGAGGACATCGTGCTGTCGACCAAGGTCGGCATCCGCATGAGCCCCGCCGCCAACGACCAGGGCACCGGCCGCAAGCATCTCATGGCCTCGATCGACGAGCAGCTGAAGCGCTTGCAGACCGACTACATCGACGTCTACCAGGTCCATCGCCTCGATCCGCACACGCCGATGGAAGAGACCATGTACTCGCTCGACCAGATCGTGCGCTCGGGCAAGGTGCGCTACATCGGTGGCTCGACCATGCCGGCCTACAAGTTCGCGCAGATGATCGCCATCGCCGACGCGCGGCACTACGCGCGGCCGATTGCCATGCAGAATCTCTACAACATGATCCAGCGCGAGGAAGAGCGCGAGATGAACCGGCTTTGCGAGGAGCAGGGCGTCGGCCTGATCCCGTACTCGCCACTGGCGCGCGGCTTCCTCGCCGCCAACCGCAGCAAGGAAGGCGGCGGCGCCACCGAGCGATCCAAGAACGACGCCCAGGTCCAGCCGGGAACCTATCGCGACAGCGACTGGGAGATCGCCGAACGGCTGAAGAAGGTCGCGGCCGGCAAGAATTGCTCGCCGGCGCAGGCGGCCCTTGCCTGGCTGCTGTCGAAACCCTACATGGCCGCGCCCATCATCGGCGCCACCAGCCTCGACCAGCTCACGTCCGCCGCGCAGGCGACGGAGGTATCGCTCTCGGCGGACGAAGCGAAGATGCTGGAAGAGCCGTATCAGTTCCGGGTTTCGCCGGCGAACTGACGCCGCCTGAGCGCCGCGGCAAACCAGAAAGCCAGCAGCGGCAGGAAGGCCGCCGCCGCCCAGAACACCGGCGGCGCGCCCCAGCGGTCGACCACGGGCGCGGCGACCGGCACGCCGACCGCCTGGCCGACGAACAGGCAGAGCGCGAAAAGCGCGAGGCCACTGCCGCGCGCTTCCGGCGCCATCTGCGTGCCATGCACCTGCAGGGTGTTGTGCAGCATGTAGAACGACACGCCCGAGAGCACGATGGCGGCGAAGGCGAAGCCGACCGACGGCGCCAGGGCCAGTCCCGCGAACGCCAGTCCAAGGCCCACACCGCCCCAGAGGCAGAGACCGCGCTCGCCCAGCAGGCGCACGAGATGGTGCGCTACCACGACGTACATGAATCCGCCGCCACCGAACGCCGCGACGGCGAGGCCGACCGCGGCGAAGCCGAGGTCGAAGCGCTGGTGCAGGTCGGCGCCTACAAAGGTGAAGGCACCCCAGAAAACGCCGCCCTCGAGCGCCACGACGACGATCACCGTGCGCGCCCACGGCCGGCGCAGCACGCCCAGCATCTGCGCCAGCATCGAGCCGGCCGCGCGTTCGGTCGGCCGGGCCACATCGGGCCGCATCAGCATCACCGCGATCAGGGCGGCTCCGGCGGCGATGTAGATCGTGGCCAGCACCCAGAAGACCGAGCGCCAGCCCAGCCAGTCGCCGAGCGCGCCGCCCAGTGCCGCACCGGTCATTAGGCCGAGCGTCTGGCCCGTGAGGAAGCGGGCGAGGGTGGCCTGGCGCCGTTCGTAGCCGACATTGTCGCCGACCCAGGCGATGGCCAGCGGTATGATCGCCGAGCTGGTGACGCCGGTCAGGAAGCGCATCGTCGTCAGCATGCCGAGCGAGCCGGCGAGCGCGCTTAGCGCACAGCAGCCGGCCGCGGCGAGGCAGGCGATGCTGACCACCGACATCTTGCCGTAGCGGTCGCCGAACGGCCCATGCACCAGCACGAAGATGCCGTTGGCCAGCAGGAAGACCGTTGCCGCGATCGACGCCTCGCCCACCGTCACGCCGAAGGCGGCGCCGAGCTGGACCAGCAGCGGGTCGATGACGCGCATATTGGCGGCTGAGGCGAAGGCGGCCACCGACAACAGGACGATGGCCAACGCGGGGGCGCGCCGCGGAGCGGCGGCGGGGACGGACATTGAGAGGGGCTTAACGGCCTATCCGTTTGCCGTCGACGTGAATTTCATTGCCACGCCGTTCATGCAGTAGCGCAGGCCCGTCGGCTTGGGGCCGTCGTTGAAGACGTGGCCGAGATGGCCGCCGCAGCGCCGGCAGTGCACCTCGGTCTGCTTGAAGACCAGCAGCGTCGTCTCTTCCTTCGTGCCGATCGCCCGCTCGAGCGGCTGCCAGAAACTCGGCCATCCGGTGCCGCTGTCGAACTTCGCGGCCGAGGAAAACAGCGGCAGGTCGCAGCCCGCACAGTGGAACGTCCCGGCCCGCTTCTCGCCGTCGAGCGGGCTGGAGCCGGGCCGTTCCGTCTCGTGCTTGCGCAGCACCGCGTACTGGGCCGGCGTCAGCAGGCGCCGCCACTCCGCGTCGCTGCGGGTGACCTCGAATGTCTCGGCCCGGGCGGTGGTTGGCGCCGCCGCCGATGCGGCAAGCGCTGAGGCGCCGCCCCAGGCGAAGTGTCGGCGGCTGAAGGTCACCATGGCATCGCTCCTGTCATGCTTTCTGCGCATGTGAAATGGGGTGGCGGAAGGGTAACCGACATTCACTTTGTCGTGCGGTGGCAAAATCAAAGGGCTAAGCTTGGGCCCATGAAACTCAAAGATCAGGTTGCCATCGTCACGGGTGCCGCTTCCGGCATCGGCGCCGCCTCGGCGCGGCTGTTCGCAGCGGAGGGCGCCAAGCTCGCGCTGGTCGACCAGGACCAGGCCGGGCTAGGCCAGGTCGCGGCCGACATCGAAGCCAAGGGTGGCCGCGCCATCACCATCGCCGCCGACGTTTCCAGCGACGCGCAGGCGCGCGAGGGCGTGGCCCAGGTCATGGAAAAATGGGGCCGCATCGACGTGCTGCTGACGGCAGCCGGCGCCTCGACCGGCGGCACCGTCGACACGATCGAGGAGGCGGCTTGGGACAGGACGTTCGCGATCAACGTCAAGGGCACCTACCTCTGGATCCACTACGCCATCGCGCCGATGATCGCCGCCAAGTCGGGCGCCATCGTCACCATCGGCTCGCAGCTCGCGCAGTCGAGCCCGGGCAAGAACGCGGCCTATATCGCCTCGAAGGGCGCCATCGCCTCCTTCACCAAGACCATCGCCGTCGACCACGCCCACCAGGGCATCCGCGTCAATGCGCTGATGCCGGGGGTCATCGACACGCCGATGCCCGCCAGGTCGCTGAAGCGCTACGCCGATCCCGAGGCGATGAAGGCGTTCTGGAAGGTGCGCCACCCCATGGGCCGCATCGGCAAGCCGGAAGAGGTCGCCAAGGCGGCGCTGTTCCTCGCCTGCGACGATTCCTCCTTCGTCACCGGCACGCTGCTGTTCGTCGACGGCGGCTGGACGGCGCAGTGACATGCCCAAGAAGCTGACCCTGGCGCAGATCGCCGCCTACGAGCGCGACGGCTATATCTGCCCGGTCGATGCTTTCGACGAGGAGCAGGTGGCGGAGTGGCGCGGCCGGCTTGAAGCCTTCGAACGCGCCGAGGGCCGGAAGATGACGCGCGGCCATAATTTCAAGCCGCATCTTCTCTTTCCCTGGGTCGACGAGATCGTGCATGCGCCCGAGGTGCTCGACGCGGTCGAGGACCTGATCGGTCCGGACATCCGCCTGTTCCATCTCACGGTGTGGCCCAAGGATGCCGGCAGCGGCACCTATGTGAGCTGGCACCAGGACGCGACCTATTTCGCGCTGGAACCGGCCTGCCACGTCACCGCCTGGGTGGCGCTGACCGATGCGCCGGCCGAATCGGGCTGCATGGAAGTGGTACCGGGCTCGCACAGGCTGGGCCAGATGCAGCACGCCGAGATGCAGGATACCGAGAACATGCTGTCGCGCGGCCAGACGCTGGCGGTCGACGTCGACCGCTCGCGCACTGAATTCATGCCGGTGAAGGCAGGCCAGTTCTCGCTGCATCACACCCATCTCGTGCACAATTCGCGACCCAACCGGTCGCAGCACCGCCGCATCGGCCTCGGCATCAGCTACATCCCGACCTCGGCGCATTGCATCAGCCCGGTCCGCGTCAGCGCCATGCTGGTGCGCGGCCGGGACAAATATGGACATTTCGACGACGAGCGCCGGCCACGCGCCGAAGCCGGCCCGGACGAACGCGCCTTTCACGAGAAGGCCGTCACCACCTTCCGCCAGATGAATCTTGAGCAGACTGGCAATCGAGTGGCCGTAGTTAAACGCTAGCTGTCGAGAGGGTTAAATGCACACGATCCGCCTGCCGTACCACGACCGCTATGCCTATTCGCCGATCACCGAGCGCAAGGACTATTCGTGGCCGCGCGGCAAGCGGCTGGCGGTCTATCTCGGCCTCAACATCGAGCATTTCGCCTTTGGCGCCGGCGACGGCCATCTGCTGACGGTCGCCAACCCGCCGCCCGATCCGCGTACCTTCGCCTGGCGCGACTACGGCAACCGCGTCGGCGTGTGGCGCTGCCTCGAACTGTTCGACGAGCTCAACCTGCCGGCGGCGCACCTGATCAACACCACGGTCTTCGAGTATGCGCCGCAGATCGTGGCGGCGCTCAAGGCCCGCGGCGACGAGTTCATCGGCCACGGCCGCACCAATGCCGAGCGCCATGGCGGCATGTGGGAGGCCGACGAGAAGCGCTTTCTGGAAGAAGTGCGCGACGCCATCGAGAAGGCCTCCGGCAAGCGGCCGCGCGGCTGGATGGCGCCATGGATGGCCTCGACGCGCTGGACGCCCGATCTCCTGAAGGAAACCGGCTACGACTTCCTGATGGATTGGCCCAACGACGACCAGCCGGTCTGGATGAAGACGCGCTCGGGGCCGCTGATGAGCGTGCCCTATCCGATCGAGGTCAATGACAGCCCGCAGATCCTGGTGCGCCACCACAGCGGCGACGAGTTCCGCGACATGATCATCGGCCAGTTCGAGGAGCTGCTGCGCCAGTCGGCCAAGCAGCCGCTGGTCTGCGGCATCGCGCTCCACACTATGATCGTTGGCCAGCCCTATCGCCTGCGGGCGTTGCGCGAGGCGCTGCAGCACATCGCGAATCACCCGCAGAAGGACAAGGTGTGGTTCACGCGGCCCGGCGAGATCTACGACCACTGCGCAGCACTACCCAAGGGGACGATGACGCCGCCACCGGCCTGAGGCATGGCGCGCACAGCCAACGCCGGATCCTTCAAGGAGCGGGTCGGCGCGCTACGCAACCTGTGGCCGTTCCTGGCGATGGTGTGGGACACCAGCCCGGGCCTGACGGTGGCTTCGCTGGTGCTGCGCGTGTTCCGCGCACTGCTGCCTGTCGTCACGCTCTATATCGCCAAGCTGATCATCGACGATGTCGTGCTGCTGGTGCAGGCGCCCGACCGGCCCGCGACGCCGCAGGCGTGGCTGGCCAGCGGCAAGGTCAACTGGCTGACCGTTCTGCTGCTCGGCGAATTCGCCCTCGCGGTCCTGGCCGACCTGCTGGGGCGGCTGGTCACCTTCCTCGACAGCCTGCTGTCGGAGCGTGTGACCAACGCTTCCAGCATCCGCCTGATGGAGCATGCCGCGACCCTCGACCTCGAGGATTTCGAAGACGCCGAGTTCCAGGACCAGCTCGAGCGCGCGCGCCGCCAGACCAGCGGGCGGATGGCCCTGATGAGCCAGTTGTTCGGCCAGGCGCAGGACATGGTGACGGTGATGAGCCTGGCCGCTGGCCTGGTCCTGTTCGCGCCGTGGCTGATCGCGCTCTTGATGCTGACGCTGGTGCCGGCCTTCCTCGGCGAGGCGCATTTCAACGCCCAGAGCTATTCGCCCGATTTCGGCCGCACGCCCGAGCGGCGCGAGCTCGACTATATGCGCGAGGCCGAGGTGCTGATCCTCGACGAGCCGACGGCGGCGCTCGACGCGCGGGCCGAGTTCGAGGTCTTCCAGCGCTTCAAGGAGCTGAGCAAGGGCCAGACCGGCGTCCTCATTTCGCACCGCTTCTCCAGCGTTCGCATGGCGGACCGCATGCTTGTCCTGGCCGACGGCAAGGTGGAAGCTGCCGGCGCGCACGACGAGTTGGTGGCGCAGCACGGCCGCTATGCCGAGTCGTTTGAGTTGCAGGCGGCAGGGTATCGTTAGGCCGGAATTCGCAATCTCGGGCAGGAGGAACCCATGGCGATCGAGATCATCGAGATTCATCATCCCGGCTACCGCATCGACGACGACGCGAAGAAGCTGGATGAGACAGTCGATTTCTATACCAAGACGCTCGGCCTGGAGAAGGACACCAGCCGGCCGACCATTCCCGGCATCCCGGGCGCCTGGATCAACGTCGGCGAGGTCGGCCAGCTCCACCTGATCGGCGGCAAGCAGCCCTCGCCGGTGGCCAAGGGGCCGGGCGAGGACCCGACGCGCCCGCACGTCGCCTTCGCGGTGAAAGACATCCTCGCGTCGCGCAAGGAACTCGACCGCATGGGCGTGAAATACTGGCAGATCGAGGGGCTGACGGCCCCCGACGCGCTGCAGGTCTTCATGAACGATCCCTGCGGCAACATGGTCGAGCTGCACCAGATCGACAAATGCCGTTGCCGCAAGAGCAACCGGGTGAAGGCGTAAACCTCGCCGGTTGTGTCCTAATTTGAACTCGGCTGACGTATGATTTCCAGCCCAGCAGTCAGCGCGCCAACAAGCAGCACCGTCAAACAGGCGGCCTCTTGGTGTTGTGTTTGCCGAAGGCCGCTTTCACCTCACGCTTCTTGATCCGTACGGCTGGATTGCCTCGCTCGCCGAGGCTTTGCTCCTGGGTGCCATCGCCCATCATGCCGGGATGGGAAATGTTGCGCTGGTTCTTGGAGGCCTTGGGTTTCGCGAGCTTGTTCGCCATCAGGATCTCCCTGGCTGCAGGTCTACCTGTCTCAACAGGAGGACAGCACGGTAATGGCCCATGCTCTAGCGCCAGAATATCGCCAGAAGGATAATGATCGGCAGGGGGACACCCAACATCCAAAGCAGGATTCCGCGACCCAATTTAATCTCCTGTGTTTGCGGTTAACGATCGTATTTCAGGCGGCCGTCACGCACGGCGCCGCCTTCCCACGCAGCCAGGCTCGATGCCAGTGCTCCTGCCAGCATCGACGCCACCAGCCAGAACGAGAGCATCATCGCCACGTGTCGCGCAGTCTCGGCGGCATTGCGCGCGTCAGCCTCGACGGCCGCCACGCGTTTTTCGGCCTCCGGAAACGAGAGGCCGGTACGCGCCGCGACGATCACCGCCAGGCCGTTCAGCGCTACACGGCCGCGCCCTGACCACCGACGAGCGTCAGGGCCGAGGATGCGGGCGGCGGCGGCGCGGTCGCCGTCATAGCTGCGCGCGATGCCGGCGTTGGGCTGTCCGCCCTGAGCCTTCGAGACGGCGACGTAGTCGTACGTGAAGAGGTGATCCGTCAGCGCCGGAAACGCGCCACCGCGCGCCTGCACGATCTCGCCATAGGCTGCTTCCTTCGCGGCACCACCGGTGATGCTGGCGGCCGCCGATCCAAGGACCGCGGCACCCGCCAACGTCGCGACCGCCCACGAGATCAGATCGTGGGCCGTGTCGCGAAAGAAAGCCTCGTGAGGATGCGTGCCGAGCCATAGATGGCGCAGGCGGCCCGCGAGGTAGCCGCCGACCGCCGAGGCCATTACCGCCGCCAAGGTGAGGTATATGCCGGCCACCGTGGCGGCCTTCGTCGTCTCGATGCTGCCGCCGGTCGACCACGGGTTCATGACGCTGAAACCGATACCGCTGCCCAATGCCAACAGCAGCAACGACAAGGCCGCCGTGACCGCCGCGCCGGCGATGATCGCCGGCCAGGAAATGGCGGACGCCGGGGTCTGTTCGTTCTCGACGATGACGGTATCCACCATGGGCGCGCTCCCTATATTTACGCGGCGATAACGTCTAATGCGGCGAAAGGTTGCGCGCATCGCCGGCTGGCTGCCGCATTTTCAAAGTCACACCTCTTGCAATCCAAAGTCACAATTCCCCCTAATGCGTGGCCATGGGTACGCTCACACCGCGCATGGCGCTGTTCGTCGAGGAATACAGTCGTTCCGGCAATGGCAGGAAGGCCGCCCTCCACGCCGGTTGGCCGGCCGGCGAGGCCGATCGCGGCCGCGAAGCGATGCTGAGATGTCCGGAGGTCCAGGCGAGGCTGGCCGCCCAGCGGGACGCGCGCTTCCAGGCCATCGAGGACGAAGGAGCGCGTATTCTCGACGAGGCGGCACGCGTAGCCTTCGCCGACCTTCGGCGCCTGTTTGATGCAAAGGGCCGCCTGAAGCCGATGCACCGGATCGACGAGGCCGCGCTCATCGGCTTTCGCCTCTACGATCCCCTCGCCCGGCCGCGCGGCAAGGTCATTCGGATACGCCGCACCGGCAAGCTCGCGGCACTGAAGCTGCTGATGCAGCACTTCAGAATGTGGGGCGACGAGCCGGAGGGGCAGCAAGGCGCCGGACCCGCCGACGGATTGGCCGAAGACATAGCCGCGGCACGAATGCACGCACTGCCGCCGCCGACGCGCCGGGAGGCTGCCCAACGCCTTTCCGCCAGCTTTTCCCGGCGTGCGCGCTTTGCCGCTGAATACACCGTCGACTTCAACGGCCGCGCTGCCGCGATGCGTGCCGGCTTTCCGCCATCGAGCGGCGGTCGGTGCCAGGACGAGCTCCTGAGAGGGGCCGACATCAAGGCCGCCATAGCGCGTCACGTACGAGCGCGCTTCGAGCGCATCGGGCTGACGCCGGGCAAAGTGTTGAGTGAAGTCGAGTGCATTGCCTACGGTAGCCTGCGGCGGCTTTACCGGCCGGATGGCGGCCACTGCGGCGTGAACGAAATCGACGACGACACGCTGAATAGCATCCAATGGATCGACATCGACGCTGACCGCCGTACCGTGCTGCGCTGGCGGCGGCTCGACAAGGTGCAAGCACTCGACCTTCTCGGCCGGCATCACCGGTTGTGGGGTCGGCGCAAGGGACTCGAAATGAACGAGGCGGGCCTGTTGGCGGCGATGGCCGAAGGCCTCGCGCGCGCGCCGTGAGCCTGCAGCGCGGCGTGCCTGTTGGCGTCGGTTTGAAGGTTCAGCCGCCGCCGTAGAGATAGTTCGGCAGCCACAGCGTCATGCCGGGCCATATGTACATGAACGCCATGCACAGGATGACGACCAGCATGTAGGGCATCATGCCGCCGAAGATCTGGTTGATCGTCACATGCGAGGGCGCCACCCCCTTGAGATAGAAGGCCGACATCGCCACCGGTGGCGACAGGAAGGCCGCCTGCAGGTTCACGAAGACCAGCACGCCCCACAGGATGGGGTCGATGTCGAAGTGCTTGAGCAGCGGCAGGAAGATCGGCACGAAGATGATGATGATCTCCGTCCACTCGAGCGGCCAGCCGAGGATGAAGATGATCGCCTGCGACAGCAGCATGAACTGCAGCGGCGTCATGTCGAGCGACAGCACCCAGCGCTCGACCAGGCCCTGGCCGCCCAGGATGGCGAAGACCGCCGAGAACAGCGCCGAGCCGACGAACAGCCAGCACACCATGGCGGTGGTCTTGGCGGTCAGGAACACCGCCTCCTTGGTGCGCTTCCAGTCGAGGGTGCGGGCATGGAAAGCCAGCACGAAGGCGCCGGCGGCGCCGACCGCGGCCGATTCGGTGGCGGTGGTGATGCCGAACAGGATCACCGCCAGCACGATCACCGTCAGGATACCGAGCGGCATCACCGAGGCGGTTAGCAGCTTCAGGACGACGAAGCGCGCGGCGTCCATGCGCCAGTAGTAGCGCACCAGCAGCAGCGCCATGGCGGCGGCGGTGAGCCAGAACCAAAGATAGAAGGCCTCGGGCGGCCCCGACTCGGAGGGTGCCGCCGGTCCGGTGGCGAGGCCGGGCGTGCCGAGCTGCTGCACGCCGGTGACCACGGCTTCGGCCCCGACCTGCTGGTGGATCACGACGTACCACCAGGCCGTGCCCCAGGTCAGCACCGCGAGAGCCAGCGGCACCAGCGCCATGCCGAAATTTCCCAGCAGGGCGATGTAGTCGAGCGGCTTGCCCTCGGCTTCGATCTTTCGCGCCGGAGCGGGCGAGAGGAGGGACTTCACCAGGCCGACCAGCATGTTCTGCGAATAGGCCGCCTGGAACCTCTCGACCCAGCCGGGGATCGGCACGCGGGTCTGCTCCTCGGGCAGCTTGGGTGCGATCTTGGGATCGATCAGCGCCCAGCCGATGACGTAGACGAGGTAGAGGAAGGCCAGGAAAAAGCCCGGGAACATCGCGGCGGCATAGAGCTTGACCACCGACTGGCCGGCGACGGCGGCGTAGACGATGATCATCACCGAGGGCGGGATCAGGATGCCGAGCGTGCCGCCGGCCGTGATGACGCCCGCGGCGAGCTTGACGTCGTAGCCGGCGCGCAGCATCGGGTTGAAGGCGATGACGCCCATCAGCACCACGACGGCGCCGACCAGGCCGCTGGCGATGCCCCAGAAGGTGCAGACGATCAGCGTCGCCACCGCGAGGGCCGCCGGCACGCGGCGGAAGGCGAGCTGGATCGAGTAGAACATCTTGTCGACCAGTGCCCCGCGCTCCATCACGTAGCCCATCAGCACGAACAGCGGGATCGAGATCAGCACGTCGTTGGTCATGGCGCCGTAGGTGCGCTGGACCATGAGGTCGAACACCTTGTTCTGTGTCCACGAGTGCGAGGGATCGTAGAAGGCGATGAAGCCGAAGAAGATGCCGAGCCCCATCAGGGTGAAGGCCGTGGCGAAGCCCATCATGATGACGACGACGATCAGCGCCAGCATCAGCAGGCCGAGGGCGGGCTCGCTCATATCTTGTTGTCTCCGCCCTTGCTGCCCATGCCGCGTTGCCGCGCCGTCTCGTCGATCTGCTGGGCCTTCTCGATGGCGATCTTGCGCGATTCCTCGTCGACATACTGGCTGTTGGCGAGCTGCTCGCCGACCACGTCGATCTCGGCGACGTCCTTGAGCCGGCTCGGCCAGACGCCGGTCCTGATGCAGACGATGCAGCGCACGATCTCGGCCACGCCCTGCAGCAGGACCAGCGCGCCGGCGATCGGGATCACCGTCTTGAAGTGATAGACCGGCGGGCCGTCGGCGGTGACGTTGGAATGCTCGTTGATGCGCCAGGAGTCGCCGGCATAGTCGGTGCCGGCATAGACCAGGGCTGCGATGCCGGGCAGGAAGAAGACGAAATAGAGGATGAGATCGAGCGAGGCCTGCACGCGCGGCCGCATCGAGCTGTAGAGGAAGTCGCCGCGGACATGGGCGTTCTGCGCCAGCGTGTAGGCGCCGCACAGCATGAACAGCGAGCCGTAGAGCATGTTGTCGAGGTCGAAGATCCACGCCGTCGGCGCGTTCAGCAGGTAGCGCTTGAAGACCTCGATGCAGACCGCGCCCATCAGCGCGATGATCAGCCAGGCCGCGGCCTTGCCGGTCCAGGTGCTGATGCCGTCGATGGTGTGCAGGAAACGCTCAACCGTCATGCCTGATTCTCGAAGGGGGCCTGATTCTCGAAGAGGGCCGAATTCTCGCAGAGGAAGGGCACCGCCCGGTTGCCCGGACGGTGCCCCGCTTTGTTTTCAGTTACGCGACTAGAGCTTCACCGGCTTGGCCTGCGCACCCCAGTAGTGGTCGAAGGCCATCTTGCGGCTGACCACCGTGTCCTGCTCCCACTGGCAGGCGCGCTTGGCGAAGGCCAACTGCGACTGGACGATCTCCTTGAACAGGGGATTCTCGCCCGCCTTCTTGGTCACGACCTCGTCGTAAACTTCGAGCTGGCGCTTCAGGATCGCATCGGGCGTCTTGTAGAACTTCACTTTGTCCTTGGTCTGCAGCTCGATGTAGTCCTGCGAGTAGCGGTCGATCGCCTTCCACGACATGTCCATGCCCGACGCCTCGACGGCATTGGAGATGATGTGACGCATCTTCTCCGGCAGCGCGTCGTACTTGGTCTTGTTGAACATGATCTCGAACTGCTCGGCGTTCTGGTGATAGCTCTGCAGCATGCAGACCTTCGAGACGTCGGCGAAGCCCAGGATGCGGTCGGACGAGGCGTTGTTGAATTCCGCCGCGTCGAGCAGGCCGCGATCCATCGCCGAGACGATTTCACCGCCGGGCAGGGCGTTGACCGCCGCACCCATCGCCTGGAACACGTCGATCGAGATGCCGACGGTGCGGAACTTCAGGCCCTTGAAGTCGTCGACCTTGGTGATCGGCTTCTTGTACCAGCCGAGCGGCTGGGTCGGCATTGGCCCGTAGGGGAACGACACGACGTTGGCGTTGATCGAGGCGTAGAGCTTCTCGAGCAGCGCCTTGCCGCCGCCGTACTTGTGCCAGGCCAGCAGCATGTTGGCGTCCATGGCGTAGCCCGGGCCCGAGCCCCACAGCGCCAGCGCCGTCTGCTTGCCGTAGTGATAGACCAGCACGCCGTGGCCGCCGTCGAGCGTGCCCTTGGACACCGCCTCGAGAAGGCCGAAGGCGGGAACGACGGCGCCGGCCGGAAGAACCTCGATCTTGAGGTCGCCGCCGGTCATGTCGTTGACCTTCTTGGCGTAGTCGAGGGCGTATTCGTGGAAGATGTCCTTCGACGGCCAGGTGCTTTGGAAGCGCATGCTGATCGGGCCCTGCGCCTTGACCACGGCGGGTGCCGCGACCGTGGCAGCCGTCGCGACGGCTGCGCCCTTGAGAAACTTGCGACGCGTGTTCGTACGTTCGGATTTGTCAGTCATTTTTGTCTCCTCCCAATGTCGCACGCAGGATGAACCGTCGAGCGAAGGCCTGTCCAGATCAAACCGTGCAGGTCACGCGCGTGTGACAGGTCGGACGGGTTGTACGAGCCCAACTGTTTGCAGTGCAAAGGCGTAGGCGATCGCCACCTCGTCCAGACGGTTGAACCGTCCCGACGATCCGCCATGGCCGGCGCCCATGTTGGTACGCAATAGGACCGGCCCGCCGGCAACCATCGTGGCGCGCAGGCGGGCGACCCACTTTGCGGGCTCCCAGTAGGTGACGCGGGGATCGGTCAGGCCCGCCATCGCCAGGATCGCGGGGTAGTCCTTTGCAGTGACATTGTCGAAGGGCGAGTAGGAGAGGATGTAACGAAACGCCGTTTCGTCGGTGATGGGGTTTCCCCATTCCGGCCATTCCGGCGGCGTCAGTGGCAGGGTGTCGTCGAGCATGGTGTTCAGCACGTCGACGAAGGGCACTTCCGCGACGATGCCGGCGAAGAGGTCGCCCGCCCGGTTGGCGACCGCGCCCATCAGCATGCCGCCGGCACTTCCGCCGTGGCCGACGATGCGCCTGGCCGAGGTGTATTTGCGGTCGATGAGGGCGCGGGCCGCGGCGGCGAAATCGTCGAAGGTGTTGGTCTTCCTGTCGCGCTTGCCGTCGAGATACCACGCCCAGCCCTTGTCGGCGCCGCCCCGGACATGGGCGATGGCATAGACGAAGCCGCGATCGACCAGCGACAGGCGGTTGGCCGAGAACGCCGCCGGCATCGCCATGCCGTAGGAGCCGTAGCCGTAAAGCAGCAACGGTGCGCGTCCGTCGCGTAAAAGGTCGCGGCGGTGCAGGATCGACACCGGAACCTCGGCGCCGTCGTGCGAGGTGGCGACGATCCGCGTCGTGACATAGGCGGCCGGATCATGGCCGGAGGGAATCTGCTGGCGCTTGCGCAAGGTGCGTTGGCGGCTCGCCATGTCGTAGTCGTAGATCTCGGTCGGCGTCGTCATCGACGAATAGGAGAAGCGCAGAGTTGTGGTGTTGAATTCGTAGCCGCTGACTGAATCGAGCGAATAGGCCTCCTCGTCGAAGGCGATGGTGTGCTCGCTGCCGTCCGCAAGCGCGCGGATCACGATCGAGGCCAGCGCATTCGCCCGTTCCAGTCGCACCAGGTGGCCGGCGTAGAGTTCCAGGCCGAGGATATAGACGCCGGGACGGTGCGCGATCAGCTCGCGCCACTGCGCACGGCCCGGCGACGCGAGCGGCGCAATGGCGATGCGAAAGTCGATCGCGCCGCCCTCGTTGGTGAGAATGAACAGCTCGTCGCCACGGTCTGCAACGCTGTAACGGACACCCTTCTTGCGCGGCGCCACGAGGCGCGGCGTTGCGTCGGGCGTCGAGAGGTCGACGAGGCGCGCCTCGGAGGTGTCGTGATCGCCGCCGGCGATGATGCAGAAGCGGCCGCTGGCGCTCTCCTCGATGCGCGTGAACCAGCCGGTGTCCTTTTCCTCGTAGACCAGGATGTCGTCGGCCTGCGGCGTGCCCAGCCGATGCCGGAAGACCTTCAGCGGCCGATGGTTCTCATCGATCTCGACATAGAAGAAAAACGTCGAGTCGAGGCCCCAGACGACGCTGCCGCTGGTTTGCGTCAGCGTGTCGGGCAGATCCTCGCCGCTCTGCCAGCGTCGCACCCGGAGAGTGAAATATTCCGAGCCGCGCAGGTCGGCACTCCAGGCTTCCAGCAGATGGTTCGGCGAATGCCGGGTGCCGCCGAACCTGAAGTAGTCGGACGTCTTGGCCAGGGCATCGCCATCGAGGATGACCTCGGCGTCGCCACCGTCGCGCGGCGTGCGGCCGATCAGCTCGTGCTGGCCGCCCTCGCGGTACTTCCACAGATAGGCAAAGGGCCCGTCCGGCGCCGGAACGCTGGAATCGTCTTCCTTGATGCGCCCGCGCATCTCATCGACCAGCACCTTCTGCAGCGCCTGCGTCGGGCCGAGGAGGGCCTCGGTGTAACGGTTCTCCGCCTCCAGGTACGACCGGATATCCGGATCGAGAAGCGAGGGGTCACGGAGAACCTTTTGCCAGTTCTCGTCCTTCAGCCACGCATAGTCGTCGGTAACGGTGACGCCATGCAGCGTGCGCCGGACCGGACGTCGGGACGCGACAGGAGGCTCTTTCACTAGGCGTAGTTGCCGCGCGCCTTGCCGTTGGCCTTCTTCGCCGGCGCCTTTGCCGCGGGCTTCGCAGCGACCGTGCGGGGCTTGCGCGCGATCATCTTGCGCATGACGGCGCCTTGCGTGTCCCACCAGTCGGCAAGGATACGGACATCCCAGCCGATGCAGAAATGCTTCACGCCCATGTCGAGGTAGCGCTGTCCTGCGGCGGGATCGCGCAGTTCTACGCGCGGGTGCAGCCCCTTCTTCAGCGCCATCTGGATGGTTTTGGTCTCGGCCGCTAAAACCTCGGGGTCGCTGTACTGGCCGGTCTTGCCGATGCTCATGGAGAAATCGGAGGCGCCGAACTGCACCATGTCGATGCCGGGCACCGAGAGGATGCGGTCGAGATCGTCGACGCAGGACTTCTTCTCGACCATGATGGCGATCACGACCTCGTTCAGCGCATCGACATAGGCCGGCGTGCCGCCCGTGCGCACGGTGCCGACATCGCGCCGCATGCCGACGCCCAGCCGCCCGCGGCCGCGCGCGCCCTTGGCCATCGTCGTCTCGGCGCGCACCGCGTCGACCGCAGCCTTGGCGTCTTCCAGCGTGCGGATATCGGCGAACAGCACGCTCTGGAAGCCGGCGCCGATCGCCCGCATCGCCTGGTGGGTGTACTGCGTCTGCTCGATCTTGATCATGCCCGACATGTTCATCAGCTCGAAGGAGCGGCCGAGATTGTCGAGGTCGTGCATGGTGAAGGGCGCGTATTCCGCGGTGAACTCGACATAATCGTACTGCTTGGAATGGCCGATCAGCTCGACCAGCGTCGGCCAGGTCGACAGAATATGGGTGCCCACGGTGGGCTTGCCGGCGTTGAGACGTTGGCGGAGCAGATTGCGGCTCATGGTGGATCCCCCTTGATGCTTGGCGGCCATAGTGCGCGATAGGCTAGGCTCAGGGAAGCGGGGGAGGCTTTTAAAGTTGCAACAGATCAAGATCACGGCACTCACGGTCTATGTCACCGACATTCCGGTGCGCCTGGTGCGCCGCCACGGCTCGGGCGATGTCGGCGGCTCGGTGAAGAACGCCATCATCAAGCTCGAGACCGACGCCGGCATCACCGGCTGGGGCGACGCCGCGCCCTGGGCGGTGTTCACCGGCACCATCGAGGCCAATGTCGCGGCCTTGCACGTCTATCTGCGGCCGATGCTGATCGGCGCCGATCCGTTTCGCATCGAGGCACTGATGGCCGATGCCGATCATGCCGTGGTCGGCCATCCCGAGGCCAAGGCCGCGATGGAGATGGCGCTGTTCGACATCGTGGGCCAGGCCTCGGGCCTGCCGGTGGCCGAGCTTCTGGGCGGTCGCTGCCGCGACAGCATTCCGCTCTCCTTCTCCGTCGCCGATCCCGACGTCGATCGCGACATGGAGATGGTGCAGCGGCTCTATGGCGAAGGCCTGCGCCTGTTCAAGATGAAGACCGGCTTCGCTGGTCACGTCGCGGACTTGAAGCGCATGGAGCGCTTTCGCAAGGAGCTGCCGGCCGACGCCGACCTGCGCATCGACTACAACCAGGGAATGGTCACGCACGACGCCATCCGCCAGCTGCGCGACGTCGAGGCCTTCAAGCCGACCTTCATCGAGCAGCCGGTGCCCGGCCATCACCGCGCCGCCCTGGCCGAGATCACCCGCGCGCTCGACACGCCGATCCTGGCCGACGAGAGCGTGTTCACGCCGACCGATGCGCTGCATGTCGCCGCCAATCGCGTCGCCGACCTGGTCAGCATCAAGATCATGAAGCACGGCGGCATGCTGGCCGGCCGCAAGATCTCGGCGATCTGCGAGGCCGCCGGCATCGCCTGCTACGGCGGCGACATGTTCGAGACCGGCATCGCCCATCTCGCCGGCACGCATGTGATCGCGGCCACGCCCAACATCTCGCTGGGCTGCGAGTTCTACCAGGCCAAGTATTTCCTCGAGAAGGATCTACTCGCCGAGCCGTTCCCGATCGAGAACGGCCGGGTCATCGTGCCCCGGACGCCCGGCCTCGGCGTGAAAGTCGACGAAAGTCGCGTGAAGCACTACGCCGTGGAAACGCTCAAATAGTGCGATTTGGCGCGCAACTTGCGTCTGCCCGGGGGCAGACCTAGAGTCGCCGGGATTACAAAAGGGGGAGCAGAAAATGGGAATTCGCCGTCGTGATATGGCTTCAGCGGCAATCGTCGCTGCCGCCGCTACCGCCGTTGTTGCCGCATCAGTTCCGGCGCGCGCGCAGCCGAAGACCAGCGATTCGACCTGGGAGCTGATCAAGAAGAACGGCGCCGTGCGCATGGGCGTGTTCGAGTTCCCGCCCTACTTCGTGCGCAATAAGCAGTCGGGCGAGTGGGAAGGCGCCATGGTCGAGATGGGCAAGGACATCGCCAACGAGCTGAAGACGAAGTACCAGCCGGTCGAGGTCGGCGGCTTCGCCGAGTCGGTGCTGTCGCTGCAGGCCGGCAAGGTCGACATGAACTTCGCCCTGCAGGCCACGCCGATCCGCGCCACCGCCATCGACTTCGCCGGTCCGATCTACTGGATCGAGTGGGTGACAGTGAACAGCAAGAACTTCAAGGGCAAGGACTGGACCGACTACAACAAGGAAGGGGTCAAGGTCGCCGTCATGACTGGCACCTCCGACGAGTTGCTGCTGCGCAAGATGGCGCCCAAGGCCACGCGCGTGGAGTTCAAGATGATCGCCGACGTGGCGCTCGCCGTGTCCTCGGGCCGTGCCGACGCCTTCACCACCACAGTGCTCGCCAGCATGGTGATGAAGCAGAAGAACCCGGAGCTCGGCGACTTCATGAATCCCAAGCCGCGCGTCGCGTTGCCGGGCTACATCGGCTTGCGCAGCGAGGACGACCAACGTTGGCAGAAGTTCCTCAATCGCTGGGCGGAGTGGAACATCCTGCTCGGCCACAATGAGCGGCGCATGAGAGAGGCGCTGGCGAAGGACGGCCTCGAGGTTCCGTCGACCGTCTCGTTCTCGCCGAATTGAGCGGTTGCCGGGGGCGCGCGACACCCGTCGCGCGATCATACATGAAGACGCGCCACTGGAGTGGCGCGCCCCCGGCGAAGACGGAATGAGGTAATGGCAAAATCTATCACC
>CAMDQJ010000004.1 GCA_945905835.1 Asaia bogorensis | reverse complement strand
CCTCGGGGCTGCTCGAAAGCCTCGAACGCGTGCCGCGCCGCGCCTTCGCGCAGCCCGACGGAGCGCACGATGGGCCGACCCTGTCCGATGCGCAGCGGATGGCGGCCACGGCACTCGTCGAGAAGGTCAAGGCGCACCAATTCTCCGCCACCCTGCTCGATGGCGTGCCGGGCGCCGGCAAGACCGAGGTCTATTTCGAGGCGATTGCCGCCGCCCTTGCTGCCGGCAAGCAGGCGTTGGTGCTGCTGCCGGAAATTGCGCTCACCGCGCAGTGGCTGCGCCGCTTCGAGGAGCGCTTCGGCGCCCAGCCGGCGCCATGGCACTCCGATCTCACCGGGCTCGAACGGCGCGAGACCTGGCGGGCCATCGCCGAGGGCCGTGTCGTCGTCGTGGTCGGCGCGCGCTCCGCCCTGTTCCTGCCGTTTGCCGATCTCGGTCTCATCGTCGTCGACGAGGAGCATGACGGCTCGTTCAAGCAGGACGAGGGTGTGGCCTACAACGCCCGCGACATGGCCGTGGTGCGCGCGCGATTTGCGTCAGCGCCGATCGTGCTTGCCTCGGCGACGCCGTCGCTGGAGAGCGTCACTAACGTCACATCGGGCCGTTACGGTGCATTGCACCTGCCGGCACGCCACGGCACCCAGAAGCTCGCCCTGATTTCCGCTATCGATCTGCGCCGTCACCAGCCGCCGCGCGGGCGCTGGCTGTCGCCGCCGGTGGCCGAGGCGATGCGCGACACGCTGGGCCGCAAGGAGCAGGTGCTGCTGTTTCTCAACCGTCGCGGCTACGCGCCACTCACGCTCTGCCGCGCCTGTGGCCACGGCATCGAATGCCCACAATGCTCGGCCTGGCTGGTCGAGCACCGCTATCGCAAAACGCTGGTCTGCCACCATTGTGGCCACTCCGAGCCGCCCGCGCATGCCTGTAAATATTGCGGCGCGGTCGATCAGTTCGTCGCCTGCGGTCCCGGCGTCGAGCGGTTGGCGGAAGAGGCGCTGGAGCTGTTTCCCGAGGCTCGTCTGGAGATGTTCACCTCCGACACGCTGATGAATCGCCACGAAGCGTCGGCCGCCGTCGACCGCATGATCGCGGGCGAGATCGACATCCTGATCGGCACGCAGATGGCGGCCAAGGGTCATCACTTCCCGGCGCTGACTCTTGTGGCCGTGGTCGACGCCGACCTTGGCCTGAACGGCGGCGACCTGCGCGCTGCCGAGCGCACGTTCCAATTGCTCTATCAGGTGGCGGGCCGCGCCGGCCGCGAGGACCGCATCGGCCAGGCGATGGTGCAGACGCATGTACCCGAGCATGCGGTGATGCAGGCGCTTGTCTCGGCCGACCGCGATCGCTTCGTGGTGGCCGAACTCGCCGACCGCGCCGCCGCCGGCATGCCGCCTTACGGCCGGCTCGCCTCGCTGATCATCGCCGGTCCCGATCCCGCCGCGCTCGACGGCTTCTGTTCCATGCTGGCGCGTCGCGTGCCGGTGCAGGACGGCGTCACCGTGCTCGGTCCCTCGACCGCGCCGCTCGCGCTTTTGCGCGGTCGCCACCGCCGCCGCTTCCTGCTGAAGACGACGCGCGAGATCGCGGTGCAGCCGGTGTTGCTCAAATGGCTGGGGGAAGTGCGCGTGCCCAGTTCAATCCGTCTGCAAATCGACGTCGACCCTTACTCGTTCATGTAACCTCCGAGGTAATCGGCAGGGGCAAAAAACCACGGGAAAACGGGCACTTGGCCGCCTTGCGCGGGCAAAAACGGCGTGTTAGCAACGCGCGCTTTTGGCGGGTCCGGGCATCGTCACGAGGGGGCGCCCATCCGATAAAGGCCCGTTATTTCAATGGCTTGTCCGCCCGGCGCCGCGGCATCGGAGAGAGTGTCATCGTGTCAAACGCAAGCTCCGCCACGACCGGCGTCGCCGGACGATATGCCAGCGCTCTTTTCGAGCTGGCCGAGACCGCCAAAGCGCTCGATCAGGTTGCCCAGGACCTCGCCACTTTCCGCCGCATGCTCGATGAGAGCGCCGACCTTCGCCGCCTGATCGCCAGCCCCGTGGTTGGCCGCGGCGTGCAGGGCAAGGCATTGATGGCAGTGCTCGACGCTGGCCAGATTTCCGGGTTGGCCCGCAAGTTCATCGGCGCCGTGGCCGCCAACGGCCGCGCCCGCGAATTGCCCGGCATGGCCGCGGCCTATCTTTCCGAGCTGGCCCGCCGCCGCGGCGAGACCACTGCCACCGTCACCACGGCCGTTCCGCTCACGCCGGAGCAGCTCGCCCAGCTCACCACGACGTTGCGTGGCCTGGCCGGCGCCAAGGTTGTCGTTGATGCCCGCGTCGAACCCGACATTCTCGGCGGCCTCGTCGTGAAAGTGGGCTCGCGCCTTTTCGATTCGTCCATACGCAGCAAGCTGCAGCGCCTGCAGCTTGCCATGAAGGGAGTCGCTTAAATGGATATCCGCGCTGCCGAAATTTCGGCCATCCTCAAGCAGCAGATCGCCAATTTCGGCAGCGAGGCCGAAGTCGCCGAAGTCGGTCAGGTCCTCTCGGTGGGTGACGGCATCGCCCGCGTCCATGGCCTTGACAGCGTCAAGGCCGGCGAAATGGTCGAATTCCCCGGCGGCATCAAGGGCATGGCGCTCAATCTCGAGAGCGACAATGTCGGCGTCGTGATCTTCGGCGACGACCGCTTCATCAAGGAAGGCGACACCGTCAAGCGTACCGGCACCATCGTCGATGTTCCGGTCGGCAAGGGCCTGCTTGGCCGCGTGGTCGACGGTCTCGGCAATCCGATCGATGGCAAGGGACCGCTCGCCACGACCGAGCGCCGCCTCGTCGAAGTGAAGGCGCCCGGCATCATTCCGCGCAAGTCGGTCAACGAACCGATGCAGACCGGGCTGAAGGCCATCGACTCGCTGGTTCCGGTCGGCCGCGGCCAGCGCGAGCTGATCATCGGTGATCGCCAGACCGGCAAGACTGCCGTCGCCATCGACACCTTCATCAACCAGAAGACGATCAACCAAAGCGGCGACGAGAGTCGCAAGCTCTACTGCGTCTATGTCGCCATCGGCCAGAAGCGCTCGACGGTCGCCCAGATCGTGAAGACGCTCGAGGACAACGGCGCGCTGGAATATTCCATCATCGTCGCCGCCACCGCCTCCGATCCGGCGCCGATGCAGTTCCTGGCGCCCTACACCGGCTGCGCCATGGGCGAGTACTTCCGCGACAACGGCATGCATGCCGTGATCGTGTATGACGATCTTTCCAAGCAGGCGGTGTCGTACCGCCAGATGTCGCTGTTGCTGCGCCGCCCGCCGGGCCGCGAAGCCTATCCCGGCGACGTGTTCTATCTGCACTCGCGGCTGCTCGAGCGCGCCGCCAAGCTGAACGAGAAGAACGGCTCGGGCTCGCTGACGGCACTGCCGATCATCGAGACGCAGGCCGGCGACGTGTCGGCCTATATCCCGACCAACGTGATCTCGATCACCGACGGTCAGATCTTCCTCGAGACGGAGCTGTTCTATCAGGGCATCCGTCCGGCGATTAACGTCGGCCTGTCGGTGAGCCGCGTCGGTTCGGCCGCGCAGATCAAGGCGATGAAGCAGGTCGCTGGCACCATCAAGCTCGAGCTGGCGCAGTATCGCGAGATGGCGGCCTTCGCCCAGTTCGCCTCCGACCTCGACGCCTCGACCCAGCGCCTGCTGGCGCGCGGCCAGCGTCTTACCGAACTCCTGAAGCAGGGCCAATTCGTGCCGATGGTGATCGAGGAGCAGGTCATCTCGCTCTATGCCGGCACCCGCGGCTTCCTCGACACCCTGCCGATCGCCCGCATCGGCGAGTTCGAGCGCCGCCTGATCGATGCACTTCGCGCCGAGGGCACCATCCTGGCCTCGATCCGCGAGAAGCGCGAAATCGTGAAGGACGTCGACGACAAGCTGAAGGCCTTCATGGCCGACTTCGTCAAGAAGTTCGCCTAAGAGGTCATCAGAGTCCGATGCCCAGCCTTAAAACCTACCGCCTGAGGATCCGAAGCGTTCAGTCGACGCAGAAGATCACCAAAGCCATGAAGATGGTCGCCGCGGCCAAGCTGCGGCGGGCGCAGGAGCAGGCGGTTGCTGCCCGTCCCTACGCCGAGGCCATGGACAAGATCCTGGCGTCGCTGGCCAAGAGCTTCGCCGGCGGCCTCGGCGCGCCGCGCCTGCTGGCCGGTACCGGTTCCGACAAGGTCCACCTGGTGATTGTCGCCACGGCCGATCGCGGCCTGTGCGGCGGCTTCAACAGCACCATCGTGCGCGAGGCCCGCCGCCTGATCCGCTCGCTGCTGGCCGAGGGCAAGACGGTCAAGATCATGACCGTCGGCAAGAAGGGCCGCGACCAGCTTCGCCGCGACTATGACAAGCTCGTGGTCAATTCGATCGCCGATCTCGGCAAGCCGCGTCTCTCCTTCGCTGACGCCACCTTGGTGGCGTCGCGCGTCATGGAAATGTACGCCGCCGGCGAATTCGACGTGGCGACAGTGGTCTACAACCGCTTCAAGTCGGCGATGACCCAGATCACGACGCGCCAGCAGCTCATTCCGCCGCCCGCTCCGGAAGCGTCGGCGACGCCGGCGACCGGCGGTTCGGCGGCTTACGAATTCGAGCCGGACGAGCAGGAAATCATGGCCGACCTGTTGCCCCGCAACCTCACGGTCCAGATCTTCCGCGTCCTGCTGGAGAACGCCGCCAGCGAGCAGGGCTCACGCATGACGGCGATGGACAGCGCCTCGCGCAACGCCGGCGACATGATCAAGAAACTGACGCTGCAGATGAACCGCTCGCGTCAGGCCTCCATCACCAAGGAACTCATCGAGATCATCTCGGGTGCCGAGGCCGTCTAAGGCCGCGCGCTGCACGCAATCGAACGAAAGGGATCCCTCATGGCCAGCAACGATATCGGCACGATCACCCAGATCACGGGCGCGGTCGTCGACGTGCGCTTCGACGCAGGTCAGCTGCCGAACATCATGAACGCGCTGCATGTGAAGGCCGACAACCGCCTGATCGTGCTCGAAGTTGCGCAGCATCTGGGAGAATCGGAAGTCCGCACCATCGCCATGGACACCACCGACGGCCTGGTGCGCGGCGAGAAGGCGACGGACACCGGCGCTCCCATCCAGATGCCGGTCGGTCCCGAGACGCTCGGCCGCATCCTCAACGTCATCGGCGAACCGGTCGACGAGCGCGGTCCGGTCGGCCACAAGAAGTCCCTGCCGATCCATCGTCATGCCCCGGCCTTCGTCGAGCAGTCGACGGAAGCGCAGATCCTGGTCACCGGCATCAAGGTCATCGACCTGCTCGCGCCCTATGCCAAGGGCGGCAAGATCGGCCTGTTCGGCGGCGCCGGCGTCGGCAAGACTGTCACCATCATGGAATTGATCAACAACGTCGCCAAGGCGCATGGCGGCGTGTCGGTGTTCGCCGGAGTGGGCGAGCGCACCCGCGAGGGCAACGACCTCTATCACGAGATGATCGAAGGCGGCGTCATCAAGCTCGACGGTCCGGGCTCGAAGGTGGCGCTGGTGTACGGCCAGATGAACGAGCCGCCGGGCGCGCGCGCCCGCGTCGGCCTGTCGGGCCTCACCGTCGCCGAATACTTCCGCGACGAGGAAGGCCAGGACGTGCTGTTCTTCGTCGACAATATCTTCCGCTTCACCCAGGCGGGCTCGGAAGTGTCGGCACTGCTCGGCCGCATTCCCTCGGCGGTGGGCTATCAGCCGACGCTGTCGACCGACATGGGCGCGCTGCAGGAGCGCATCACCTCGACCAAGAAGGGCTCGATCACCTCGGTGCAGGCCATCTACGTGCCCGCCGACGACTTGACCGACCCGGCGCCCGCCACCTCGTTCGCCCACTTGGACGCGACGACCGTGCTCAGCCGCTCGATCGCCGAGCAGGCGATCTTCCCGGCCGTCGATCCGCTGGACTCGACCTCGCGCATGCTCGATCCGCGCGTCGTCGGCCAAGAGCATTACGACGTGGCGCGCTCGGTGCAGCGTGTGCTGCAGCAATACAAGTCGCTGCAGGACATCATCGCCATCCTGGGCATGGACGAGCTCTCGGAAGAGGACAGGCTGGTCGTCGGCCGCGCCCGCAAGATGCAGCGCTTCCTCAGCCAGCCCTTCCACGTCGCCGAAGTGTTCACCGGCACGCCGGGCGTGTTCGTGAAGCTCGAGGACACCATCAAGGCCTTCAAGGCCATCGTCGCCGGCGAGTACGACGACCTGCCGGAGAGCGCGTTCTACATGGTCGGCACCATCGACGAGGCGGTCGCCAAGGCCAAGAAGCTTGCGGCCGAGGTCTAAAAGATGGCCAAGGTCGCCTTCCGGCTGGTCATGCCCGAGCGCGAGCTCGTGGCGACCGATGCCGACATGGTCGTGGTCCCCGGCACCGAGGGCGATTTCGGCGTTCTGCCCGGACACGCGCCGCTGATCTCGACCGTCCGTCCGGGCGTGCTTGAGGTCTTCCAGGGCAACAAGGTCGACCAGCGCTTCCTGGTCGCCGGCGGTTTTGCCGAGGTGACGCCCGAGCGCTGCACGGTGCTGGCCGACGAGGCCGTGCCCTTCGCCGAGGTGACGCCCGAGCAGCTTGCCGAGCGCGAGCGGGTCGCCGAACGCGCTGTTGCCGACGCCGATGGCGACGCTGCCAAGGCCATTGCGGCCAAAAATCTGGCCACCGCCAAGGACTTACGGCGCGCCCAGGCCTATTACGCCGGCCGCTAGTTTCCGCGTCTTTCGCGAAATAAAGCGTCCGGAACGTACGAAGCCCCCATTGAAAGGGAGGCTCGGTCCCGCTTTATTACGGTTACGCGACAAGGCCTTTGGGACCTGAGCTGAGCAATGAAGAACTGGACATTCGACCAGATCGCGTGGGATCGCTTCGATGCGTCGAAGGTGGATCCGGAGATCCTGCGCAACATCAAGGCCGCGGCCATGGTGGAGCGCAACGGCTGCGATTACGGGGTCTATCTCGGGCGTGTCTTTGCCGACGATCCTGAATTCGTCACATCCGTGAATAATTGGGTAGAGGAAGAGGTCCAGCACGGCATGGTGCTCGGGCGCTGGGCCGAGATGGCCGATCCCCAGTGGAACTTCGACGCGGCCTTCGCCCGTTTCCGTGCCGGCTACCAGTTGCCGCTCGACGCCACCGCCTCGGTGCGCGGCAGCAAGGCAGGCGAGATGATGGCCCGCTGCATCGTCGAGACCGGCACCAGCTCGTATTACAGCGCGCTCCAGGACGCGGCCGAGGAGCCCGTGCTGAAGCAGATCTGCGGCAGGATCGCAGCCGATGAGTTCCGCCACTACAAGCTGTTCTACGATCACATGCAGCGCTGCCTCGAGCGCGACCGGCTGGGCACCTTGCAGCGCCTGCGGATCGGCTGGAGCCGCATCGCCGAAAGCGAGGACGACGAGCTCGCCTACGCCTATTTCGCCGCCAACGCACCCGAGGACGCCGTCTACGATCGCCTGAGCAGCAAGAACTCCTACGCCCGCCGCGCCTATCCGCTCTACCGGCCGTTCCACGTGCAGCGCGCCATGGCGATGGTGCTGAAGGCCGTCGGCCTGACCTCGCAGGGCCGTCTCAACGTCATCCTGACGCGAATCGGACTTTGGTTCCTGCGCCGCAGGTCCGCGCAGCTGGCCGCCACCGCCTCATAGGAGCGCGCTCTTAGTAGACCAGGTCAGCAAATTCCTTGACGACGGCTTCGTAGACTGCGCGCTTGAACGGGACGATCAGGCCCGGCAGCTCCGATGCGGCCACCCATTTCCAGGCGTCGAATTCAGGCTCGTGCGCGGCGATGTCGATGTCGGCATCGCTGCCGGTGAAGGCCAGCGCAAACCATTTCTGCGCCTGGCCGCGCCAGCGGCCCTTCCACAGGCGCTGCGCGCTTTCCGACGGCACGTCGTAGGCAATCCAGCTCCTGGTCTCGCGCAGCAGCAGCGCCTTGGACGTACCCACTTCCTCCTTGAGCTCGCGGCAGGCCGCCTCGACCGGCGTCTCGCCCTTGTCGATGCCGCCCTGGGGCATCTGCCAGGCATCGGGCTGGTTCGGTCGCCGTCCGGCGAACACGCGCCGGTCGGGTCCGATCAGCATGATTCCGACATTCGGCCGGTAGCCCTTTGGCGGCCTGTCCGTCACTGGCGAAGCTGGGCCTGCAGGCGGCGCACGCGCATCATGCAGGCTTCGCGGCATTCGAAATGGCCGATGATCGGCAGCAGCGCCACATTCGGCAACGCCGAGATTCGCTGCGTCCAGTCGACGATGGCGTCGATCGCGGCGGCATTGGGCTGGACGACGCCGAAGGCATGGCGCTGGGCCGGGCCCTTGTCGGCCCCTGCCTTTTCGGGCGACGGCTCGGTCACCCACTTCACCATGCGGTCGAGGCTTTCGTCGATGTTCTGCCGCGTCGCCTTGTAGTCGAGCACGCTCGAATTGCGCGCGTAGCCGACGCCCATCTCGACCGTGAGGCGGTAGACCACGGGCGCATTGTGGGCGGCGTTAATCTCGACGACGCCCAGTCCACGCTCGGAGATTTCCTTTATGATCGGCCGGAACGTCGCTTCCGACTGCGACACCGGGCCGGGGAAGGGGATGACGAAGCCGACATAGCCTTCGCCCTTGGCCATCGTGGCGCGCAGCCGGCGAAGGTTCTCGGCGGCGTCGACCGAGGTTTCGATCGGCCGGATGCCGCGCTCGGCCGGACCGCCGGGATCTTCCACCGGCAGCATGAGATAGACCTCGTGGCCATAGTCACGGGCGCGCTGCAGCCAGCGATTGAGGTCGGGCGTGCCGACCAGGAAAGCAAGGCTGACTTCGCCCGGCAGCTGCTCGATCGCCCGCTTCATCATCGGCTCGTTGCCGCCGACATTGATCATCATCATGCCGACGCGGGCGGGCGGGCCGTCGGGTGTGTAGCGCCGCGCATAGGCGATCCACGGCATCCAGCCGACCGAGGAGATCTTGGGTAGGCGCAGCCCGTCGGCCGTCACCTCGATCATTTCCGTGGTGTCGACCGGCGGCAGCGCGCGGAACGAGGACGGCGGCGCCGGCTTTTCCGGCGGCGGCGCCGGCATGCCGTTGGCGGCCAGCGGCTTCCAGACCGACGCGTTCTGCCGGCTGGGTGAGGCCGGGTCGGGCAGGGCCTGGATCAACGGCTTTTCGGGCGCCGTGAGGCCGGCGGACGCGACGGGCTTGTCCGTGGCCGGCGCGGGCGCTGCCGCAGCGGGCGCCGGGCTGGGCCGCGTCGGCATGGCAACCGTTGTCGGCGCCGCCACCGCCGCTGGCTGCGGCGATGCCTGCGGTCTGGGTGGCAGCTTCAGCGAGCCACCTGTCTGCTGTTTGTCCGGAGCGGGTGCGGCGGCGGTCGATTGCGCTGGCGGCGCCGAGGGCAGTTGCAGCCCGCCTTTCGGCGCACTCGGCGGCGCAGCCGGAAATGCGACGCCAGGCGAGGAATTTGCCGCCTGCTTGGTTGGCAGCGGCGTACTGGGCGTCGGCAGGTTGGTCGGCAACGCCCGAGTCGTGGCGCCGCGCTCGTCGCTGCCGATCAGCCCGAACGCCAGGGCGGCCGAGCCGATGACCAGCGCCAAGGTAACGCCGTAAGCGACCATCAGGCCGCCGGTCCGGCGCTCCTCGCGCAGGGCGGGGAGGCGGTGGCGATACTCCTCGTACTGGCCGGAGGCCGCCGCCATGCGAGTTTCCCTCTAGTTGGCCCTGGCGTTGTACAGCGAGATGCCGCGGATTAGGTCGACGGCGCGCAGCAGCTGGTAGTCGGCCACGGCGTCCTTCGGCGGCTCGTCGGGATCTCCCGAGGCAGCCGGCGGAGTCGTGGCGGCACCCGGCTTGTCGTCCTTCTTCTCGGGTGTCGCGGCGGCTGGTGGCGGCACCGGGGCCGGCTTGTCGTTAGGGTTGGTGATCGAGCGGCGCAGGTTTTCCTCGCGGAAGCTAGTGCGCGGCGCCACCGTTTCGATCTTGGCCTGCTCGACCTCGATGTCGGGCTTGATGCCTTCTTTTTGGATCGAGCGACCCGACGGCGTGAAGTAGAGCGCGGTGGTGAGGCGGATGGCGCCGCCGCCGCTCACCTGCATGATGGTCTGCACCGAGCCTTTGCCGAACGAGCGCGTGCCGAGAATGATGGCGCGGCGGTGATCCTGCAGGGCGCCGGCCACGATCTCCGAGGCCGAGGCCGAGCCGCCATTGACCAGCACGACCAGCGGCAGGCCGCCGGTGATGTCGCCGGGCTTGGCGTTCCAGCGCTGCACGTCCTCGCTCTTGCGCGCCTTCACCGAGACGATCTCACCCTTCTCGAGGAAGGCGTCGGACATGGCGATCGCCTGGTCGAGCAGGCCGCCCGGGTTGTTGCGCAGGTCGAGCACGAAGCCCTTGAGCCTGGTGCCGCCCTCCTTCTTGAGCTTCTCGACGGCAACGTTGACGCCGGAGGTCGACTGCTCGGTGAAGGAGGTGACGCGGATGTAGCCGACATCGCCTTCCATGCGAAAGCGCGTCGAGCGCACCTTGATGGTCTCGCGCGTCAGCGTGACGTCGAAGGGATCCTTGTTGGCGCGGCGGATGCCGAGCTTGATCGACGTGCCGACCTTGCCGCGCATCTTCTCAACGGCTTCCTGCAGGGTGAGGCCCTGCACCGGTTCGCCGTCGAGGGCGAAGATCAGGTCGCCGGACTGGATGCCGGCCTTGGCCGCCGGGGTCTCGTCGATCGGCGACACCACCTTGATGACGCCGCTCTCCATCGTGACCTCGATACCCAGCCCACCGAACTCGCCGCGGGTCTGGACCTGCATGTCCTTGTAGGTCTTGGGGTTCATGTAGCTCGAATGCGGGTCGAGCGAGGACAGCATGCCGTTGATGGCGTTCTCGATCAGCAGCTTCTCGTCGGCCGGCTCGACATAGTCGCGGCGGATGCGCTCGAGCACGTCGCCGAACAGGTTGAGCTGCTGGTAGAGTTCGCTCTTCTCGGTCAGTGCCTTGGGATCTGACTTGTCCTGCGCGAAGGCCGGGACGGCGAGGAAGGCAAGCATCGTGGCGACGGAGGCGATACGCATACGAGACGTGGGGCGGGCCATTTGGATGCCTTCACAACAGTTTGTCGGATGGGACGAGGGTCCAGGCGACTCAAGGGGTTTTCGGGCGTTCTTCAGAGAGTACAGGCCGGCTGGAACACCCTCAAGGCTGGTAGTCCCTCCGGATCGTTCACAATCACGCAGATGCCGCGACAGCAGGACGCGGCTCGGCCAGAACCGCCGGCCGCGCGGCCTCAGCCAGCAGTGAATGGCCGGTCATTTCAGGGGGCTGCTTCAGACCCATCAGGGCGAGCAGAGTGGGCGCCACGTCGGCAAGTTTGCCGTCGCTGAGCGAATGAACCTGCGGCGGCGCATTGAACAGCAGCGCCGGCACCCGGTTGAGGGTGTGCTGAGTGTGCTTTTGATGGGTCTTGTCGTCGAACATCTGCTCGGCGTTGCCGTGATCGGCGGTGATGAACAGCACGCCGCCCGCCTTCTTCACTGCGTCCATCAATCGCCCGAGGCAGGCATCGACCGCTTCGACCGCCTTCATGGCGGCTGCGAGAATGCCAGAGTGACCAACCATGTCGGTGTTGGCGTAGTTCACGACAATCAGGTCGAATTTCCCCGAGCCGATCGCCTCGACCAGCTTGTCGGTAACTTCCGGCGCGCTCATTTCGGGTTTGAGGTCGTAGGTCGCGACCTTGGGCGAGGGCACCAGGATGCGTTCCTCGCCGGGAAACACCTGTTCCTCGCCGCCATTGAAGAAGAACGTGACGTGCGCGTACTTCTCGGTTTCGGCGATGCGCAGCTGCGTGAGGCCGGCCTTCGAGATCGTCTCGCCCAGGCCCATCTTGATGACGGCCGGCGGAAACAGCGTCTTGAGGAACGGATTGAGCGCCGCAGAGTATTCCACCATGCCGGCGGCCGCGGCGAACTTCACGAGCCGCCCGCGCTTGAAGCCGTCGAACATCGGGTCGAGCAGCGCCGTCAGGATTTCGCGGGCGCGGTCGGAGCGGTAGTTGAACATCAGGACGCCGTCGCCGTCTTTCATGCCGGTGTAGCCGTCGATCACCGTTGGCTTCACGAACTCGTCGTCGAGGTTGGCGGCGTAACCCTTGTCGACCGCCTCGCTGGCGGTCTTCGCGCTCTCGCCCTTGGCATCGACCATGGCGTCGTAGGCGAGCGTCACGCGCTCCCAGCGCTTGTCGCGGTCCATCGGATAGTAGCGGCCGGAAACGGTGGCAAAACGGATCGGCAGGCCGGGCTTCAGGCCCGCCTGGATGTGTTCCAGGCATTCCAGCGCGCTGCGGGGCGGCATGTCGCGGCCGTCGAGGAAGGCGTGGATCCATACCGGCACACCGGCGCCGGCGACCTGGTTGGCCAGCACGAGCAGGTGGTCCTGATGGGCATGCACGCCGCCCGGCGAAGCCAGCCCCATCAGGTGGCAGGCGCCGCCGCTCTTCTTCAGCGTGGCGATGAAGTCGGTCAGCGCCTTGTTGCGGGCCAGCGACCCGTCCTCGATAGCGGTGTCGATGCGCGGTAGGTCGGGCACGGCGACGCGGCCGGCACCGAGATTCATGTGGCCGACCTCGGAATTGCCCATCTGGCCCTTGGGCAGGCCGACGAAGGTTTCCGAGGCGTCTATAAGGCCCTGCGGGCAGGTGGCGATCAGCTTGTGATAGTTGGGCGTGTGCGCGTCGAGGATGGCGTTGTCCTTGGGGTCGGTGCGATGACCCCAGCCGTCGAGGATGCAGAGCACCGCCGGGCGCAGACGACCGCCAGCCATCAAGAGGCACTGCCGGGACGAGGGATCTCGCGCCGCACCGAGTTGAACTTGTTGGGACAGTTGAGGTCGCGTGGATCGGTGTCGGGGTTCTGGTCCGGCACTTCGATGGCGCAGAACACGAACTCGCCGCGCGGCTCGCCGTCGATGCTGACGTCGTAGGTGTAGGTGCCAGGCGGGTCGCCGGGGATGATGCACCACGACCGCCGCAGCACGCCATCCCGAACGTCCGCGCGCATGCGCGTGGTGGCCTTGGTCTTGTCGGCACTGACCTCGGTCTCGGGACCGGCTATCACCTGCTCCGCTGGCCGCGAGGTGGTCAAGACCTCAACCAGCGAGACCGTGCGGTTGGGGCCGCCGAGATACATCTGCCAGCCGAAGCAGGCGCGGTAGAACAGCAGCGGAATGGCATTGATCTCGAACTCCCGCCGCTCGCCGTCGTCGCCGATGATGTAGACGTAGGGAATGCTTTTGAGCGGCCGCGGCGCCGGCTTCTGGACCGGGGTGTTTTGGGCGAGGGCGGGAAGGGCAGCCATCGACAGGAGGGCGGCAAGGGCAGCGAGCAGGGGAAAGCGCATGGGCCCAATGTAGCCCCCGTTTTCCGGCAGAACAGAGGCAAAAACGACGCTTTTCACACCCTGTGGTAGGGGTGCCCGACCAGCAATTGCTGCGCCCGGTAGATCTGCTCGGCCAACATTGCCCGTGCCAACAGGTGCGGCCAGGTCATGGCACCGAAGGAAAGGCTGAGATCGGCCCGTTTCAGCAGGGATTCGGCGTGACCGTCGGCGCCGCCGACCAGGAAGGCGACATCGGCGGTCCCGCCATCGCGCCAGCCTTCCAGCCGCCGGGCGAAGGCCTCGCTGTCCACAACCTTGCCGCGGCGGTCGAGTGCCACCAGGACCGCGCCCTGGGGCGCCGCTGCCAGCAGCAGCTCGCCCTCGCGGACCATCAGCTGGGCCGCCGGCAACTTCTTCTTTTCCTCGAGTTCGCGCAGTGTCAGCGGCCAGCGGATGCGGCCGGCATAATGCTCGTAGAGATCGCGTTCGGGCCCGCGGCTGGCGCGGCCGATGGCAGTAATTGTCAGTTTCACGCCGGACGTGCTGAAGGACGGTGCGGCCGGGCGCGGGCGTCGCCGCGGCGGCGCGGCGGGCTCGCCGGCTTGGCGGCGGCGTCGGTCTCCAGCGTCCACATCTTTTCGAGCGCGTAGAAGGTGCGGGATTCGGGGCGGAAGACGTGCACGATCACGTCGCCGGCATCGACCAGCACCCAGTCGCCGGTCTGCTTGCCCTCGATCGGAATGTAGCCCTGGCCGGCCTGCTTGAGGCGCTCGGCGAGATGGTCGGCGATGGCGCCGACCTGCCGGGTCGAGCGGCCCGAGGCGATCACCATGTAATCGGCGAAGGAGGATTTGCCCTTGAGGTCGATGACGACGATGTCCTCGGCCTTGTCGTCCTCGAGCGAGCGGCGCACCAGCGCGAGCTGGGCGTCGGTGGCCTTGCTGCGGTCGGCAAGCTGCCGCACTTGAGGCGAAGCGGTCTGGTCGGAGATGGTGTTTCCTTTCGGTTTGGTCCGTCGTGGCGGGCGCACGGCGCGGATCGCCGTGGCCGAATGGCCGTCGAGCCGGCTCGGGATAAAGCACCAGGCCGGCGGTGCGCAACCCGCCAGCCGCCTGGCCTGCTCGGCATCGAGACGATAACGCGCGAAGGCGCGCGGGGCTGCCGACAGCAGCGCGGGATAGCTCCAGCCGGGTCGGGCAAAGGCGGCGATGGGAATCGCCTCGAACAGCCGCCGCCAGTCCTTCCAGCGCACCAGCTGCGGCAGGATGTCGGCGCCCATCAGCCAGACGAAGCGGGCGCTGGGATAGAGCCGCGTCAGCTCCTGCACGGTATCGAGCGTGTAGCGCGTGCCGAGCAGCAGCTCGGGCGTTTCGACGCGGATGCGCGGATGGTTCGCGACCTTCTTCGCCCGAGCCAGCCGCGTGCCCAAAGGCTCCATGCCGTCGTCGGTCTTGAGCGGGTTCTGCGGCGAGACCAGCCACCACACCTCGTCGAGGCCGAGGCGCTTGAGCGCCTCGACACTGACGTGACGATGGCCCTCGTGGGCCGGATTGAACGAGCCGCCCAGGAGGCCGATGCGGCGCGCTGAATCGCGCGGCACGCCCGGCATCGGATGAAGCGCATTCGTCACGGGCGGATGGTGCCCTTGCCGCGCACGATGTTCTTGTAGGTGGTGAGCTCGACCAGTCCGACCGGCCCGCGGGCATGCATGCGGTTGGTCGAGATGCCGATCTCGGCGCCCAAGCCAAACTCCGCGCCGTCGGCGAATTGGGTACTGGCATTGTGCATGACGATGGCGCTGTCGACTTCGGTGAGGAAGCGCTGGGCGGTGGCGTCGTTGTCGGTGACGATCGAATCGGTGTGCTGGCTGCCCCAGGTCGCTATGTGACGGATCGCCTCGCCCACGCCATCGACCGTGGCGACCGAGATGATCGGCGCCAGATACTCTGTGCGCCAGTCCTGCTCGGTGGCCGCTTTCACGCGGCTGTCGCGCTTCTGGACCTCGGCATCGCCGCGCACTTCGCAGCCGAGCGCGATCAGCTTGTCGAGGATGGGCTTGAGGTGCGTGTCGAGCACGGCGCGATCGACCAAAAGAGTCTCGGCGGCGCCGCAAACGCTGACGCGGCGCATCTTGGCGTTGGCCACGATGTCGCGCGCCATGGCTGTATCGGCGTCGCGGTCGACATAGACGTGGCAGAGGCCCTCGTAGTGGCGCAGCACCGGCACGCGGCTTTCCGCCGTCACGCGGTCGATCAGCGAGCGCCCGCCGCGCGGCACGATCAGGTCGAGCCAGTCCATCGCCTTCAAGAGCTCGCCGACGGCGTCGCGGTCGGTCGTCGGTACGAGCTGCACGCAATCCTCGGGCAGGCCGGCGTCCAAAAGAGCCTTGCGCAGCAGATCGACGATGGCACGCGAGGAATGGAAGCTGTCGGAGCCGCCACGCAGGACGACGACATTGCCCGACTTGATGCAGAGCGCACCGGCGTCGGCGGTGACGTTGGGGCGAGCCTCATAGATCACGCCGATGATTCCGATCGGCACGCGCACGCGGCTGATGACGAGGCCGTTGGGCCGCTTCCATTCTTCCATGGTGGCGCCGACCGGATCGGGCAGGGCGGCGATGTCGTCGAGCCCGCGCGCCATCGTCTCGACGCGCTCGGCGTTGAGCAGCAAACGGTCCTGCAGCGCGGCGTTCATGCCGGCGACCTTGGCGGCCTCGATGTCGAGGGCGTTGGCGGCGAGGATGGCGTCCTTCTCGGCGCGGATCAGCCGCGCACCCTCGGTAAGCGCCCGGTTCTTGGCGGCGGTCGTGGCGTTGCGCAGACCGATCGCGGCGCTTTTGGCGCGTCGGCCGAGCCCGGCAACGATCGCGGCGGCGTCCTCGATGGCAGGCGTGGTGTGAACGTTCATCGGGCAGTCATGATTTTGGGGCCCAGTATGTCACTCGACCACGAGATCGTCGCGGTGGACGATCTCGTCGCGGCCGCGAAAGCCCAGCAAACGCTCGATTTCCGCGCTCTTGTGGCCGGCGATACGTCGGGCGTCCTCGGCCGCATAGGCGACCAGCCCGCGCGCCAGCACCCGGCCGCTGCGATCCTTCACCTCGACCACGTCGCCGCGCTTGAACTCGCCGTCGATCGAGGTGACGCCGGCCGGCAGCAGGCTTTTGCCCGAGGCCAGCGCACGCACGGCGCCATCATCGACGACCAGCGCGCCAGCGGCTTTCAGTGAGCCGGCAATCCACTTCTTTCGCGCCGACAAGGGCGACCCTTCCGGCAGGAACCAGCTGCAGCGCGCGGCGCCGTCGATCAGCGCGCCGAGCGCGCCGACCGGACGGCCATCGGCAATCGCCATGCGGCAGCCCGCGCCCATGGCGATGCGTGCGGCCATCAGCTTGGTCACCATGCCGCCGTTGGAAAGCTCTGAGGCCGCGGCACCGGCCATCGCCTCGATCTCGGGTGTGATCTCGCGGACCTCGGGAATATGCTTCGCCGCCGTGTCGCTGCGCGGATCGCCGGTGTAGAGGCCGTCGATATCCGACAGCAGCACCAGCGTGTCGGCGGAGACCATTTCGGCGACGCGTGCGCCCAGCCGATCGTTGTCACCGAAGCGAATCTCGTCGGTGGCGACGGTGTCGTTCTCGTTGATCACCGGAATGGCGCGCAGTCCCAGCAGCGTTGCCATGGTCTGGCGCGCGTTGAGGTAACGCCGGCGCTCCTCGGAATCGTCGAGTGTGAGCAGGACCTGCGCCACGGTGATGCCGTGCCGGGCGAGCGCCTCCTGATAGGCGTGGGCGAGCTGGATCTGGCCGGTGGCGGCGGCGGCCTGACTCTCTTCGAGCTTCAGCGTGCCGGCGGGCAGCTTCAGATGCGTGCGGCCGAGCCGGATGGCACCCGAGGAAACCAGCACGACCTCGCAACCGGCCTTGTGCAGGCCCGCCACGTCGCTCGACAGCGCTTCCAGCCAGTCCTTGCGGATGTCGCCCTTGGTCTCGTCCACCAGAATCGAGGAGCCGATCTTGACGACCAGCCGTTTGGAGTTGGCCAGCGGTGTCATGCCGCTTCCTTACTCGTCTCGCGCTGGCGGTCGACGAGCTTCATCAATTCGTGGAGCAGGGGCTGCACGCCCTGGCCCGACACGCCTGAGATCACGTGCACGGACTTGCGGCAGGCCTTGGCGAGCTTGGCGCGCTTGGCTTCGATATCCTCTTCCGTCATGGCGTCGACCTTGTTCAGTGCCACGACCTCTTTCTTGCGCACGAGATTGCCGCCATAGGCTTTCAGCTCGCCGCGCACCGTGCGCCAGGCGTCGACGACATCGTCCTGCGTGCCGTCGACCAGATGGAGAAGCGCCCGGCAGCGCTCGACATGACCGAGGAAGCGCGTGCCGAGGCCGGCGCCTTCATGCGCGCCCTCGATCAGTCCAGGAATGTCGGCCATCACGAACTCGCGGGCATCCGAGCCGCCGCCGACGCCGACGACGCCAAGGCCGGGATGAAGCGTGGTGAAGGGATAGTCGGCGATCTTGGGGCGTGCGTTGGAGGTCGCGGCCAGAAAGGTCGACTTGCCGGCGTTGGGCAGGCCGACCAGGCCGACATCGGCGATCAGCTTCAGCCGCAGCCAGACCCAGCGCTCCTCGCCCGGCCAACCCTTGTCGGCGCGGCGCGGCGCGCGGTTGGTCGAACTCTTGTAGTGCAGGTTGCCGTAGCCGCCGTCGCCGCCCTTGGCGAGCACGACGCGCTGGCCGATCTCGGTGAGGTCGACCAGCAGGGTATCGTTGTCCTCGTCGAAAATCTGCGTGCCGCGCGGCAGGCGCAGGACCACGTCCTTGCCGGCGCCGCCTGTGCGCTGGCTGCCCATGCCGTGATGGCCGGTCTCGCCCTTGAAGTGCTGGGCGTAGCGGTAGTCGATCAGCGTGTTGAGGCCATCGACGCATTCGACGACCACGTCGCCGCCGCGTCCACCGTCGCCGCCGTCGGGACCGCCATACTCGATGAACTTCTCGCGGCGAAAGCCCGCAGATCCGGCGCCGCCGTTGCCGGAGCGGATGTAGATCTTGGCCTGGTCGAGGAACTTCATGAGATCAAATGCCGAGTGGGGGGTCCGGAAAAACGAAAAGGGGGAACGGTCGGACCGCTCCCCCTTCGCTGTTCAGATGGGTGGGAACGGCTATTCAGCAGCCAGCTTGGACGGAGCAGGGGCCGGCTTCGGAAGCACGTTCACTTCGACCTTGCCGCCCGTCCGCTTGCGGAACGACACGACGCCGTCGGAGGTGGCGAAGAGGGTGTGGTCGCGGCCGACGCCGACATTCTCGCCGGCATCCATCTTGGTGCCGCGCTGGCGGACCAGGATGTTGCCCGACAGGACCGACTGTCCGCCGAAGCGCTTGACACCCAGCCGCTTGCCGGCCGAGTCGCGGCCGTTGCGCGAAGAGCCGCCTGCTTTCTTGTGTGCCATCGTACTGCTCCGGTCGCTCTATCTGCTCAGGCGACGATCTGTTCGATCTTGACCACCGTCAGATCCTGACGATGACCGTTCTTGCGCCGCGAATTCTGCCGGCGGCGCTTCTTGAAGATGATGACGTGCGGGCCGCGCGCCTGCTTGACGATCGAGGCCAGCACCTTGGCGCCGGCAACCGTCGGTGCGCCGACCTTCTCGCCGACCATCAGCACGTCGGTGAACTCGATCTTCGAGCCCGCCTCACCCTCGAGGCGCTCGATGGTGAGCGTGTCGTCGGCGGCGACCGTGTATTGCTTTCCACCCGTGCGGATAACGGCGATCATGATCTCAACCCTGCGAGAGGCTTTCCGGTTCGGAGCGGTCCCCACACCATCCCTAGAGGAGGGAGCGGTGCCGACGCCCTAAATGGCGGAAAGCACGAAACAGCGCGGCGGGCCCGATAGACCCGCCGAGGAGCGCGGAATATACGCAGGGCCGCCCTCAAGTCAACGCCGGAGAAGCCCGTCTTTTCCATGGGTTGGAGGGGCTTTTAGCCGCCCTTTTTGTCGCGCGACGGCAGCCCCCTGATGGCGCGCAGCTCGGCGAACCAGCCGCCTTTGCGCCGGAAGCGCAGGAAATGGGTCACCGCCTGCGGCTCGATCCCGTGGTGGGAGAGAGAATCGAACCATTGCACGCGAAGCGCGTCGCGGATCGCTCGCCACGCCGGACGCCAGAAGCGATCGTCTATCCGCCCCTGGGTCATCACCATCTGGATGAGCAGCTTTTCCCGGAAATCCAGCTCGTCGCGCCGGGTCGATTTCCGGAGGGAAAGGCAAGGCAGGTCAATTCGGGATTGCCGTAGAGCCGGCAATCGGCGCGCCACCAGCGGTACAGCAACTCCTGCGAGTGGTATCCCCAGATGCCCCGCGCCGGTCGCCACGTTCCGACCTCGTCGAGCAACGAGCGTCGCAGGAGCTAGTAGCTCGCCGGCACGAGCTACATCGGATGGTACTCGAACTGCCCGTTGATGGGATGGAAATGCACCCGGCCATCGTCGTAGGCGACGGTCATCGGCAGGCTGTAGATGAGGTCGGCCTGCCTTCGCTCGATGATTGCGGAAGACCGTTCGAGATGATCGAGCAGCCAGAGATCGTCGTGGTTGAGGAAGGCGATGTAGCGGCCGCGCGCATGCTTCAGCCCGATATTGTTGGTGGCCGACTGCTCGCCGGTATTGTGCGGCAAATCGACGAAGCGGATGCGCCGATCGGCGGCGACGAGGGCGCCGACGACATCGGTGCAGCACCGATTGGGAGCTGATCGTCGTGGGCGATGGCTGCGCCGACGCTCGGAGCGATTGTAGGTCAGCATGATGACCGAGATCGCGGGCGGGGCGGTTTCCGGTGTCATTGCGACAAGGACAGTATCAGACGTCCATCGCGACGCCGATTAGGGAGGCCCGGCGTAGTTGCAGGCCGTCGGTCGCGACCCTATAAGCTCGCCCCCGGAGGGGTGCTAGAGTGGTCGATTAGGACAGTCTCGAAAACTGTTGTGCGTGCAAGCGTACCGTGGGTTCGAATCCCACCCCCTCCGCCATTTACTCCTAGAAAACCCATATAGACAGGCGTTTCTAGGGTTTTGGCCCAATTCCATCTACAATTCTGTCTACAACTGTGGTCGCGCTGGCAGCAGCGAACTCGAACGCCACCACGTGCCCAATGGTCCGCAAGAATCGGGCGAGTGGCGCCGTACTATCTGGCCTTGGCCAATCTTATGGTCGCCGCCTATTTGTGCATGAACTAGGCGGCCCTCTTCCATAAGCAAACGAAGGGGTTGCATCACGCGCACCACGTTCGGTGACACCCGGACCTGCTACTAGGCCCCGATCCGCAAGCAGCCGATCTGGTTCGGAGGCGAGGACCGGTCCGAGGCCAGCATGGCGCAGTTCTATGCCGACACGCCGCGCCAGGTCGTCTTGCCACCAGATCGAGAAGGTCGGCAGGGGTGTACCATTCGTTTTCGTCGGTCCCTTGCGTGGCATTGTCACGTTGGCAGAGTTCACCCCCAAACTCCGCCCGCTTCGCTTCATGGCGCTGAAGCATTTCCAATGACTTAGCAGGCTCGGGCGGAGGCCAGAAGTGGCTCACAAGCGCCAACGTGACAATGCCCGGGGATGCGGTTCCAGATGCGGCCAGGGTGTGATAACCAATCTTCCAGCGCCTCAGGTCTACCGCTCAATCACGAGATTCCCCCTCATGGCACACAGACATGATCAACAATCTCGAAAATAGCCTTAAGCGCCGCCGCGTTGGCTACGTCGCGCTACTAAGTACCGCTTGCCTGTCGCTGCTGGCGGTCGGATGCGTGGCTACCGAACCCCCCTCGCCACCGCGCACCAGCGGGCCTGCTTTTGACTCGGGCGGCGCAAATATCTCGACTTACTCTGCGCCGGGGAGTAACGGCTTCCCACGCGCTGACCGGTCAAACTGGTGGCGCGCCAGCCACTCGGTCGATTCCTTCTCGCGTCTTGACGACATCTGGAGAGCGAATGTCGTCCGGCGCCCCCCATTGCCCTCCGCCTGGAAGCGCCCGGCGATGGAGCCGGCGATCTCCTATCAGGGCGCACCCCAAGTCGGCGCGGGGCGCTACGACATCGACCAGTATCTCAAGCGTAACCCGACGACGGCGCTTGCGGTGGTTCAGGGCGATGCCATCCTGGTAGAGCGCTACCGCTACGGCCGCCGCGACACGAGCCGCATGACCTCCTTCTCGATGGCGAAGACCATCCTTGCGATGCTGGTCGGGGTCGCCGTCGATGAAGGGCTCATCGCCTCGATCGAGGACCACGCTGAGCTTTACGTTCCCGGATTGGCTGGTAGCGAGTATGGCCGCACACCGCTGCGTCACCTCCTGACGATGTCGTCTGGCGTCGATTTCCGCGAGGACTATGACGGCACAGACGACTCTTCGCGCCTCTCGCGTGCAACCTTCGTTGGTCAGTCCTCAGGCGGTGCCGAGGCGGCGCGGCTGTTTAACCGGCGCGGGGCTGAGCCGGGCCGGCGCTGGCACTACGCTTCGGCGGAGACCTATGTGATCGCACTGGTCCTGCGCGCGGCGATTGGCCGACCGATCGCCGACTATCTATCCGAGAAGATATGGCAGCCGATGGGTGCTGAGGCAGACGCTACCTGGCTGGTCGAGGCTACGGGGACTGAAGTCGGCTATACGGGGTTTAACGCAGTTCTGCGCGACTACGCTCGGCTCGGCAGGCTGCTCGCCGACGGAGGTCGTGCCGGAGGGCGCCAGCTTGTACCTGAAGTTTGGCTTCAGGAGATGACGGGCGCGCATTTCTCGGGCGCGCAGACTGGCCGTTGGTACGGTTACGGCTTCCAAACCTGGGTTTTCCCCGACAACGACGGGAGCTTCGCCCTGCTGGGCGTTCGCGGGCAGTGCATCTTCGTCGATCCGGCACGCCGACTCGTGCTCGTACATCTTGCGGTCCGACCCGATGCCCGCGATCCCGGAGGTGCGGACACAACAGCGCTCTGGCGCGGCGTAAAGTCCAGTCTCGCACGCTGAATGGAACTGTTGTCCCATCACAAAAATCAGCCGGTCAAGGAACAGGTTTGCTAATGAAGGTCACAGGGCACCACTGTAATGTGGACGAACTGACGAGACATCGGATTTTTTTATAGGCGTTCGCGGAGTGTTTCGTAAGGAGCCTTTCCATTGAAGGCGCCATGGGGTCTGGAGAGATTGTAGAAGCGTTCCCATTCAGCCAGCTTTTGGTGAAGATCGATGTCATGGGTGTAAGTAAATGAGGTACTCCCCGCGCGTTGGACAGGTTTGGTAGTAATTTAAGCTACAGTCTGGGCCTGCCGACCGGGTTTCACATCACGCTCGCTACGCTGCTCGGCGTGCCTCAGAGCCCGCAACTTGCGCTGAATATCGCGGTCGAAATTGGTCATCGAAGTCATCCTTCCTGCCCGATTGGCTCTCAAAAGGATGTCTCGCAAGTCCGTACATATCTACACGCGGGTCTTTTTTCACACCACGCATGGCCGCACGAATGACCAGACCTCATCCGCGGCAATCTTCCGTTAGGAAAGCCGAATTGAATGTACCTTGTTCGAGCAATCTCAGGCGGCACTTGTCATTGAGAACAGACAGGATCGCGTTTGTTATGGGAAGGCGTTCCTCTCGACGATTGCCGAGGATGATCAGCATTCCCGATGGCGTTGCGGCGACGCGTTTCAGTATCCGATCGGTGATCACAGGCGAAAACATATCCATGAGCGGACCGGATATCCTCCAGGCAAACCATTGCCCGGTCGCCATAGACGCCGTCAAGCCGATGGTGGCGTTGGGATCCCCGAAGACTACCGGCGAATACTCCGTCAGCAGTCCGACGTAGCGCGCCTCAGGCGCCCAACGGCGGAGCATCGATATCACCTCGGCGATGCGCGCGCGGGAAGCGTCTTTGACGTAGTAGCCGACCTTCGTGCGCGAATCGAGCGGTTGGGTGTGGAGCGCCAAGTCGATGTTACGGGGAACATCGACAAGCCGACAGCCCTCGTCGCTCAGGCACCGGCGCAAGATGGTGGCGTTGCCGCGGCCGGGATCTAGCGGCCGCATGAAGTGCTCGAATCCGTCGGCAACAGTAAAGGCGAAAGCCAGTGCCATGACCGTGCTCAACGCCGGGCCGACGGCCCCGAACCGCCGCGCATTGACGAACATAACTTCGGCGACGCCTATCGCAACCACCGCGAATGAAAGGCAGGCGATATTCAGCGTCCCTTCCTGGGGGCGCCCGAAGAAATAGGCCAAGGGGCCCAATCCCAGGACGGCGACGGGCAGGAGGCGCTCAACGATCGTGTCGGGCGCATCTCCGCGCAACGCGCGATAGGTTGCCACCGCCATGACAAGAAAATACGCGGCGCCAATCGGAAACCACAGAGCATAGTAGGGATCGAATGGCAGCGACCAGTGCGAGTCTTCAGCGGGCCGAAATTGAAAGATCAGATCAAAATAGGGTCGATAATCGACAACCGCACCGGTCGAGAAATAGATCATAGCTGCAAAGGCAGCCTGTGCCGTGGCGATCGCAGCACATGCGAGGGCGATCTGCCGCAGCAAGAGGTGTGCCGAGCGTGACCGGACAGAATCGAGCACCTGGCAGTAGCCCCAAGGCGCCAGGGTAAACACGAAGGTCTCAAAACTCCATAATGACGCCAGCGCAATGAGGGAGTGCGCGGCCCAACGCCGTCCCGGCGCCGCGACCAACACAAGAACGATACCGGCGGGCAACAGCCATCTCCCGCCGAGGGTCATCGGCAGGGCGTTCATGTTCCACATCCCGGTGGGGCCGGGATTGTGCGACGTGATGGCGACAAGGAGAGCCGGAACGAAGAACCAGAGCGCGCTGAGGCGACGGCGCGATACGAAGAACAAGATCAACAGAACGACGCCGAAATAGCTGAGATTGATGAGCCGCATCAAGACCGCGGCCGTGCCGAAGGTTGGTGAGAACACCTCGAACACCGCGAGGTGGGCGAGCCACGGCAACAGGCCGTATTGGCTGTAGACGTCGACCATCGGGATGCCGCCGTGCAGCGCGTTGAGCGCCGGACCGACCAAGGGCATCTGGTGCCCCTGGTCGACGAAGTGCCCATCATCGTATAGCCCGAGGATTACGGCCCCGGCGCCCAGGACGGCCGCTGACACCAGGAAATTTCTCCTGCGAGGAAACGCCCAACCTTCGCGCCGTCGTAACCAGATGCCCGCGGCAGTCCAACCGATACCGAGCAGCATCCAGAAGCCAAACCGCGGAGCGTCAAGCGCATAGCGAAGGAGGCCTACAGGCTGCGGATCGGCAGGCCTGAAGGGACTAAGGACAAAGACTGCGACCGCCACCGCGACGACAATGCCAGCGTCAAGAAGAGCAGAAAATTCGGACCGCGGCCGCGACCAGAGAGCGAACCAAAGAAAGATCACTGCCGCGCTCATTGCGAATGCAATGACGGGGACTCTTGGAGATACAATCTGCGGCCACACGCGCGCTTTGATCAGCAAGTCCGTGGTCAACGCGATCAACAAACTGAGCAGGAACGCTCTGACCACGATCAGCACGCCCTCAAGGACTGGACGGCCTAGGGCATCGCCGCGTTCAGCACTGAAGATCAGGCAAGCCGACAGCGCCGGAGCCATGCAAGTCATAAAAAGGAAAACGATGTAGATAGTCTGCCGGAATTGCTCGAACAGCACAGCGAGCACAAGACCGGCGACTAAAAAGAGGCCGCCAAGAGCCGCCAAGGCCGCTATGCGCTGGCCTTCCCTTGCCACCGTGGACAACGCAGTGCGAGTTTCATTCCGCGGCACCTTGGTTACTATTGGTTGCTCCTCAATCAAGGAATTTCGAATCTACTGTTCGTCGTCAGAACATTTGGGACAGATCGAGTGTTGATCTAGAGGAGGGTTTGGCCTCATCTGGTTAGCGGATCCTAGGCGGCGCGCTTGCGGTGAAGCAAGCGCCGATGTTCGATGGTCTTTCGTTTGATGCGTGCGCGTTGGAGCAGGATCGCGTGGCCTCTGCCGAAGTAGACGTCAGCCGGAGTCAGGTTATCGAGGCTCTCGTGGTAGCGCTGGTTGGGCATGGTCACGTTGGCGCTTGTGAGCCATTTCTGGCCTCTGCCCGAGCCTGCTAAGTCATTGGAAATGCTACAGCGCCATGACCGGAATTTGGTTTGGATCTGGAGGCCATCGGCACCCACGGCCGCCGAGACGGCAAGTCAAATTAGGAGACTACCCGGCCCTGCGACCGGAAGGTTCGCCGGGCCCGGACGCCGGTTCGCGAGCAGATGCTGGGCCTCGGCCTCGCGTCCCGCGTTCAGGTAGGCCCGCAGCAGCGTCGCTTCCACCAGATCGACCTGCGCCCGGCTGCCGCCCATGCGCTCGCGATCGGGCAGCATCGGCACGATCTGCTCAATGGCCGCGTCGTTGTCGCCCCGTTGGAAGGCCGCGAAAGCGCGCGCCACGGTGGGGATGGTGGCACCGGAGGGATAGCGGCCCACCTTGACCAGCTCCTCGATGCCCTGGACCCAGCCCTCCAGCGCTGCGTCATCACCGGTGGCGGCAAACGCGAGTGCCACGTGCCAGTCGGCGAGGGAAAAGCCCGGTCGTGGAATTTTCCCGCGCGCGTACGCCACGAGCTTCGCCCAGCGCGCGGGATCGCGGGGATGACCCGCCAATTCCGATCGCCACAGGAACGAGGACGAGTCCGAGAGCTTCTGATGCACGGCGCCGCGATGATCGTCCGCACAGAAGGCATCGTTGTAGAGACGAAGCCCGCCTTCGAGATTGCCGGCATGCAGCTCGAACAGGCCAAGGTGCCAGTTCAGGTGACCGAACAGCCCGCCACCACGGTCGTAAAGCGGCAGCCAGTCGCGCATGAAGGCGATGCCGCTGTCGCGCTCGCCGGTTTCATAACAGAGATGGGCGAAGGCGTGGGCGCCATAGGCGTTGCGCCGGACCTGGGCCAGGGAACGTTCTATCCTGGGGCGTGCCTCGTCGTGCCGACCGATTTCCGACAGCGCCATGCCGTAGTGGGCTTCGAACCACCAATCCTCGCCGTAATGCCGGGCGATCGGGTCGAGAAAATCGACCAGGCTCTGCTCCCGGCCAGGCAGGCCGGACATCCCGATCAACCCGCCCTGATTGGCGGCGAGGCTCAGCACCAGTGCGTCGCGCGGCCACGTCTCCACATGGGCGCGGAGCGCGGCCAGCGCCGCGACGGCCTGGCCGGCAAAAAGGTGACGAAAGACATCGATATGGCTGAGATCGCGCACCGAGCCTCCGTCACTGAGGGACAGTGATGTGGCGAGTGACTCGCGCGTGGCCGCAAGGTTGCCCGCGAGCTGAAAGGCACGGGCCTTGCCGATATGGGCCAGGTCGAACCCTGGATCGGCAGCGATGGCGCGGTCAAAAGCCGCGGCGGCACCCGGGTAGACGGTGAGGAGAAGGTCGACGCCCTCGACGTAAGCATCGCGCGCGGCGGCGACAGTTGTGGATACCGGGAGGTCGTAACGGTCCGTTAGCATGTCACCACCACCATCACCAGTGTCGTCGCTCGGAGTAAGCGCCCGGAGAAGACATAGGTAATATTGTTGCACACGATGGCGGCCGCAGGTAAGCGGTTTACGATGGGGAACGAGAGGCGAAAAGTCTAATCTCAGCGCAGAGCAAGTTGGAGCCCTGTCTCCAATCCTCCGCCAGCTACCCTGCGATCGACAATTCCCTTGCTGCCTGGACGAGTGCCATCAACGAAGGTCGTTTCACGGAGCGAGGTGATCAATTTTGACGCTCCCAATGTCGCCTGCCAGCATATTCACAGTGGTTCCCGCAAGGGATCAAAAGGGAACGCGGTGCGTGCGCTCTGAGCGCGCTACGCCGCGGCTGCCCCCGCAACTGTAACCGGCGAGCTTTCGGCCAAGAGTGCCACTGGGAACCGTCAGGTTCCTGGGAAGGCGGGCTGAAGGCGGCGACCCGCGAGCCAGGAGACCTGCCACTAGCCGCGGTCACGCGCGAACGCATTAGCGGGGTGTCCTGATGTAGAAATCCAGCCGGAGTCCGGTCGCGCGAGCGATTGGGCGTCGGATGGCTACAGTTCGCGGTGACGGTCGTTAGTCGCCGCGAGTCCCGTGTGTCTGCTCCTTCTGTCTCCTCCGACCTGGATCCCCTCGAGCTTTACGCCGGGGCCATCGACACGTCCGACTACGTGGCGCAGATCGCGCCGCTCGTCCGTCGAAGTGTGCCCGTGATCGGCGATCTTCTCGACGTCGGGGCCGGCGGCGGCCAGCTCGGCCGCGCTTTGCGCGATTCCGGCCATCGGTCGACCGCGATAGAGCCCAGCCCGACTGATCGGCCCCCATTGAGTGGTCCGGGTGGAATGTTAGTGCATGATGCCGACCTTTACCATTGTCGGCTGTAGGTGGAGCGAAGCGGAACCGGAAGGCGGCAATGGCGGCGTCGTGGTTTCCGGGGCTGGCGGTTGATAGCCAAGGCTGGCTGTTGCGCGCCACGAAGGATCAGCCCTAGACAGGGCGCATGTTCGCAGCCCTTGCCCTGGTAGCCGCCGCGATCGAAGCGGCTGCCGGATATCCCGATTCAGTCTATCGCCGGATCGGCCACCCCGTGAGCTGGATCGGCGCGCTCATCGGCTGGTGCGACCGGGCATGGAACTCGGAGGCGCTTTCATACGATGAACGCCGTTGGCGCGGCGTGGCCGTGCTCGCGCTGTTGCTGGCCCTAAGCATCCTTTCGGGTTGGGCGATCACCGCTGTCCTGGCGCATTTCTTTCACGGCATCGTGCTGCTGCTGCTGAGCGGCGCGGTCGGCAGTTCGATGCTGGCACAGCGCAGTCTCCACGCGCACGTTGCCGCCGTCGCCTCGGCATTGGAGAGCGATGGCATCGACGCCGGCCGGCGTGCGGTGTCGATGGTCGTCGGCCGTGACACGCGTGCGCTCGATGAGGCCGCTGTCAGCCGCGCTGCGATCGAGAGCCTGGCCGAGAACTTCTCCGATGGCGTGGTGGCACCGCTCTTCTGGATGGCCGTGGCCGGCCTGCCGGGCGCCATCGCCTACAAGACGGTCAACACCGCCGACAGCATGATCGGCCACAAGTCCGAGCGCCATCTCGCCTTCGGCTGGGCATCGGCGCGCTTCGACGATCTGATAAATCTACCAGCCTCGCGTCTGTCGGCCTTCTGGCTGGTGCTCGCCGCGTCGCTGTCGCCCGGACTGTCGGCCCCGCGCGCGGTCCAGGTAGTGTCCCGTGACGCCCGCCATCATCGCTCGCCCAATGCCGGCTGGCCCGAGGCCGCGATGGCCGGGGCCCTCGGCATCCAGCTTTCCGGGCCGCGCATCTACGACGGTGTCGAGGTGGCCGAGCGCTGGGTAGGCGACGGGCGCAGCGTTCTGACTGCCGATGACATCCGTGCGGCTCTCGAGCTCTATCGCGCCGCCTGCGGGCTGCAGATCGCGACACTGGTCGCTGTGGTCTGGATCAGCCTGTTGTTTTGAGCCGCGGTTCGCGCGCGAGCGCGAGCAGGCAGTCGCAGTCGAGATACTTTTCGACGTGGTCAGCGAGGAGATCGAGTGTGGCGTCGACATCGGCCTCGTAGTCGAGTGTCGAGCCGCCGATGCCGATCCGTTCCAGCCAGTGGCGGCGCTGACGGTCGTCAGCAAGCAGGCCGTGGATGTAGCAGCCGGCAATGCGGCCGTTGTCGCTCAGCGCGCCCTCGTCATGGCCCTTGGCGAGGCGCAGAAGCGGGCGAGGGCTTCCGGTCGTCCGTCCGATATGCATCTCGTAGCCCTTGAAGGGCACCGCTTCGGCAACGGTCTCGCCGGTAATCTCGACCAATACCTTGGCGCCTTCGAGCACGGTTTCGATGTCGAGAAAACCGAGAGCCTCGACGCTGCCAGGCGGTCCTTCGATACCGTTCGGATCAGAAATCCGGCGGCCGAGCATCTGGTAGCCGCCGCAGATGCCGAGCACATGGCCGCCGCGATGCAGGTGCGCCTTGAGGTCGATATCCCATCCCGCTTCGCGCAGCGCTGCGAGATCGGCGATGGTGGCCTTCGAGCCTGGCAGGATCGCCAGTGCAGCATCGCCGGGGATGGGTTCGCCAGGCCGCAGGATGGCGAGGTCGACGTCTTCTTCGAGGCGCAGCGGATCGAAATCGTCGAAGTTGGCGATGCGCGGATAGGCGAGCACGACGATCTTGATTCGTCCGTCCTTGCCCGCCGTGTCGCGCCTGGCGAGGCCCAGCGCATCTTCCGCTGGCAGGCGGTGTGCCGCGTCGAAGAACGGCACCAGCCCCAGAGACTGCCAGCCGGTGTGCCAGGTAATCGTCTTCATGCCGTCGTCGAACAGCGAGGGATCGCCGCGGAAGCGGTTGACGATGAAGCCGACGATCAGGGCTGCATCCGCGGGATCGATCACGGCCTTGGTGCCGACGAGGCTTGCGATCACGCCGCCACGGTCGATGTCGCCCACCAGCACGACGGGAACGTCGGCGGCGCGGGCAAAACCCATGTTGGCGATGTCGGCGGCGCGCAGGTTCACCTCCGAGGCCGAGCCCGCGCCCTCGACCAGCACCAGATCGCACTCCGCCGCGAGGTGCTGAAAGCTTTCGAGCACGGCGCCTAATAGCTTTGGCTTCATCGCCTGGTATTCGCGCGCCTTGGCGGTGCCGACGACCTTGCCCTGGACCACGACTTGCGAGCCGATGTCGCTCTGGGGCTTCAGCAGCACCGGGTTCATATGAACGCTGAGTGGCACGCGCGCTGCGCGGGCCTGCAGCGCCTGCGCCCGGCCGATCTCGCCGCCATCGGCGGTGACGGCGGCATTGTTCGACATGTTCTGCGGCTTGAACGGCCGCACGCGCAATCCGCGCCGCGTGAAGACGCGGGCGAGGGCGGCGACCAGCAGCGACTTGCCAACATCCGATCCCGTGCCCTGGATCATCAACGCCTTGGCAGGCATCAGAACTCGATGCCTTCCTGCGCCTTCACGCCTGATTCGAAGTGATGCTTGACCGGAGTCATCTCGGTCACGAGATCGGCGGCCTCGATCATCTCGGGCTTGGCGTTGCGGCCGGTGACGACGATGTGCAGGTTCGACCGGCGCCCCTGCAGGGCGGCGACGGTCTTGGCGATGTCGAGATGGTCATAGCGCAGCGCTATGTTGAGCTCGTCGAGTACGATCAGGCGGATCGCCGGATTGGCCATCAGCTCGGCGGTTTTTGTCCAGGCACGTTCGGCCGCCTCGACATCGCGGGCGCGGTCCTGTGTCTCCCAGGTGAAACCTTCGCCCAGCGTGTACCACTCGACTTGATCGCCGAAGCGCTCGACCGCCGTGCGCTCGCCCGACTGCCAGGCGCCCTTGCCGAATTGCACGACGCCGCAGCGGAAGCCGCGGCCGACGGCGCGCAACAGCAGCCCGAAGGCCGCCGTCGACTTGCCCTTGCCCTTGCCAGTATGGACGATCAGCAGGCCTTTTTCGATGGTTTTGGCCGCCACTTCGGCGTCCTGTGCGGCCTTGCGGTTGGCCATTTTGGCCTTGTAGCGCGCGGCTTCTTCGTCGGTCGTTTTCATGCGCGAACAATGGTCGGCAAAACCCTTGTCAGCAAGGCGGCCGGCCCCTATCAAGCGGGGGACGGTGCCCCCTCGGGGGTCAAAAGGGAACGCGGTAATGCCGCGGCTGCCCCCGCAACTGTAGTCGGAAAGCCGACGGCCGAGATTCCACTGGGAAACCGGGAAGGTGGCCGCAGGCGAGGACCCGAGAGCCAGGAAACCTGCCGTCGAGAACGTCGTCGTCCAGACCGTCGCGCGGGGACCCGCGAGGGTCGATGTTTCAGGGCGCGACTTGTGGCGACGAAGGAAGCGCGATGACGACCCTGTTCGTATGCGTCACCTGCAAGGGCAGCAGCGATGCGGCCGTTGGCGAGGTTCGTCCCGGCGCGAGGCTGCTGTCGGCCGTGCAAGCGCGGAACGAAGGCACCGATCTCACGATCGTTCCCGTCGAATGTCTTTCCAACTGCGAACGCAGCTGTACCGCCGCTGTCAGCGCGCCGGGCAAGTGGACCTATGTGATCGGTCATCTCGATCCTGACCAGCATGCCGCCGACATTCTTTCCTTTGCGCGACTGCATCATGCCACGGTCGACGGGCTCACCGTCTGGCGCGAGCGGCCGCTCCATATCCGCAAGAACACCATCGCGCGCGTGCCGCCCCACCCCTCAGCTGCCACGCCAAAGGAGTTAGCATGAGCAGTCTCGCCAAGGTTCCCTGCACGATCGTCACGGGCTTTCTCGGCGCCGGCAAGACGACGCTGGTCCGTCACGTGCTGGAGAATGCCGGGGGCCGCAGGCTCGCAGTGATCGTCAACGAATTCGGCGATGTCGGTATCGACGGCGACATCCTGAAGAGCTGTGGCATCGAAAGCTGCGGCGAGGACAGCATCGTCGAGCTCAGCAATGGCTGCATCTGCTGCACGGTTGCCGATGATTTCGTGCCGGCGCTGAAGGCGCTGCTCGACCGTCCCAACCCACCCGAGCATATCGTGATCGAGACCTCGGGCCTCGCGCTGCCCAAGCCGCTGGTCAAGGCGTTCAACTGGCCCGAGATCGCCTCGCGCGTCACCGTCGACGGCGTGATTGCCGTGGTCGATGGCGCAGCGGTGGCGGCAGGACGTTTCGCCGACAATCCCGAGGCGATCGCCCGCCAGCGCGCCGAGGACAGTTCGCTCGATCACGACAATCCGCTGGAGGAAGTGTTCGAGGACCAGCTCCTCTGCGCCGACCTCGTGGTGATGAACAAGGCCGACCTGATGTCGGGCGACGAGCGCCGCGACGTGCTGGGCCAGATCGGAAAGACGGTCCCGAAGGCCGTGAAGGTAGTCGAAGTGCAGAACGGCAAGGTCTCGGTTTCGGTGCTGCTGGGCATGGGCGCCGCGGCGGAGTCCGATCTCGAAAGTCGGCCGTCGCATCACGATCTCGAAGGCGAGCACGATCACGAGGATTTCGACACCTTCATCATCGATCTTGCCCCGGTGGCGACGCCTCAGGCGCTGGTCGACCGCATCGCCATGGCGACCGCCGCGCATGACATCCTGCGGGTAAAGGGCTTCGTCGATATTGCCAGCAAGCCGATGCGGCTGCTCGTGCAAGGCGTCGGCGCGCGCATCCAGCACCAGTTCGACCGGCCGTGGCGGACGGGTGAACAGCGGCAGGGCCGCCTCGTCGTGATCGGCGAGAAAGGTTTCGACAGGGACGCGATCCGCGCGGCCATTCTGGGCTAGTCGGCAATGCACGTCCTGGCGACACAGCTTGCGATCCTCGACGAGGCCGATGTCGCCGTCGACCTCGGCCAGTCGCCGGCCGATGTCGTCGTGCTGTCCTTCTCCGACAGCGACCTTTCGGCATTGGCCGCCGCCTGGCAGCAGGATGCCGACACGCTGCCGACGCTGCGGCTGGCCAGCCTGAAGAAGCTCAGGCATCCGATGTCGATCGACCTTTATGTCGACAGCGTCGTGGCCGGCGCCAAGATCGTCATCGTGCGCTGCCTCGGCGGCCTCGATTACTGGCGCTACGGCTTCGAGCGCATCGGCGACATGGCGCGCGACAAGCGCCTGCTGTTTGCCGCCCTGCCGGGCGACGACCGCGCCGATCCTCGGCTTGCTTCGGTGTCGACCCTGGCGGCGCAGCCGCTCGCCCGCCTCGACCATTACTTTCGCGAAGGCGGCACGGAAAACCTCCGCCAGGCGTTGCGTTATGTCGGCAGCCTGCTGGAGCGCGACACGCCGTGGACGCCGCCGGTGCCAGTCGGGCCGATTTCCGTCCTGGGTGCGGCGCAGGACGAGCGTTCGGCCGCTCTGGTCGTCTTCTACCGCGCCAACCTGATGGCCGCCGACATCGCCCCGATCACCGCCCTGATGGAGGCGCTCGACGCCAAGGGGCTGGCGCCGATCGGCGTGGCGCTGAGCAGCTTGAAGGATCCAGCCATCGAGGTCGAACTTGCGCGCCTGATCGAAACGCGCAAGCCCGCGATCATCCTCAACACCACGGCCTTCTCGGCGATGCGTGCCGACGACACGACGGTGCTCGATTCAGCCGACGTACCGGTCCTGCAGGTTGTGCTGTCGGGGAGCACGCACGAGGCGTGGTCGACCTCGCCGCGCGGCCTGTCGCCGGCCGACCTCGCCATGAATGTCGTCCTGCCCGAGCTCGACGGCCGCTTGCTCGCCCGCGCAATCTCCTTCAAGGCCGAGATGCCGGCCGATCCGCGCATCGAATTCGCCAGCGTTCGCCATGCGCCCGATCTGAACCGCATCGACTACGTCGCGAGCCTGGCGGCTGCCTGGGTTCGTCTGTCGCGCACCGCCCGCGCCGACCGGCGGGTGGCGCTGGTGATGTCCGATTATCCGGCGCGCGGAGGGCGCACCGGCTATGCCGTCGGCTTGGACACGCCCGCCAGTGTGACGGCGATGTTGAGCCTGCTGGGCTCGGAGGGATTCAGCGTTGGCGAAACCCGCGACATCGAGGCCTTCCTGCGTGACCCGGCCGAGCGCATCGACATTCCGCTTCGGGCCTATCGGGGCTGGCTCGCCGCGCTTCCGGAAAGTTTGCAGCGCGCGATCGACGAGACCTGGGGCGATGCTGCGAACGATCCGGCGATCGTGGGTGAGGCGTTCCGGCTTCCGGTCCTGCGCTGCGGCAATGTCCTGGTGCTGCTGCAGCCCGATCGCGGCGCCATCGGCGAGCGCAAGAGTGGCTATCACGACACCTCCTGCCCGCCACGCCATGCCTATGTGGCGCTCTACGCCTGGCTGCGCGAGAGCGAAAAGATCGATGCGCTGATCCATCTCGGCACCCACGGCACGCTGGAATGGCTGCCCGGCAAGGCACTGGCGCTGTCGGCCGAATGCTGGCCCGAGGCGGTGCTGGGGCCGGTGCCGGTGATCTATCCCTTCATCGTCAACAATCCGGGCGAAGCGGTGCAGGCCAAGCGTCGGCTGGCCGCCGTCACCATCGGCCATCTCACGCCGCCGCTCAGCGCCGCGGGCCTGCATGGCGCGCTGGGTGAGCTGGAAGGTCTCGTCGAGGAGTACGCGTCGGCCGACGGTCTCGACCGGCGGCGGCTCACCTTGCTCGAGGACGAGATCGTCGAGCGCGCCTGGAGCAGTGGCCTTGCCGCCGACTGCGGCCTCGAGAAGGGCGAGTCAAACCGGACCGCCATCTCCAAGCTCGACGCCCAGCTTTGCGACATCAAGGAACTCAGCATCCGAGACGGCCTGCACGTCTTCGGCCAGGCGCCGGACGAGCGGGGCGTGCAGGCGCTGGTGGCTGCGGCATGCGAGGAGAGTACCGTTCGGGCGTCGCCGGGACGCGAGCGCCAGTCCTTGCTGGCGGCGCTCGATGGCCGGCGCGTGGCACCCGGGCCGGCCGGCGCGCCGACGCGTGGCCGCGCCGATGTGTTGCCCACGGGCCGCAACCTCACCTCGATCGATCCGCGCTCGATCCCGACACGAACGGCAGCGATTATCGGTTCGCGCGCTGCCGACGAAGTGGTGCGCCGCTACCTCCAGGATCACGGTGAGCATCCGCGCGCGCTCGTCATCGATCTCTGGGCCTCGGCGTCGCTGCGTACCGGCGGCGACGATCTGGCACAAGCGCTGGCCTATCTCGGTGTGCAGCCGACCTGGGACAAGGCGTCGAATCGCATCACCGGCATCGAGATCCTGCCGATGGCCGTGCTCCACCGGCCGCGCATCGACGTGACCCTGCGCATCTCGGGCCTGTTCCGCGACATTTTCGAAACCCAGATCACGCTGTTCGACATGGCGGTGCGCCGCGTCGCCGAGCTCGACGAGGAAACCGCCGACAATCCGCTGACCGAGGCTTTCAGGCGCGGTGCCGATCTGGCGCGCGTGTTCGGCGGTGCGCCGGGCAGCTACGGCGCACGTGTCGCCGATCTGGCGCTCGACGGTGTCTGGCGGACCCGCGCCGACTTGGGCGAGGCCTACCTCTCGTCGGTTACGCACGCCTATGGCGGACCCGATGCGATTCAGGCCGCGGGCGAGGATTTCCGTACCCAGGTTTCTAGGGCCGAAATCCTCGTCCATCCGCAGGACGATCGCGAGCGCGACCTTTTGGATGGCGACGGCGTCGCCGATTTTGCCGGCGGGTTTGCCGCGGCGGCGGCACTGCTTGGCAACGAGCCCGAACTGTACCACCTCGATACCAGCCAGCCCTCGGCGCCCAAGGCACGCCGCGTGACCGAAGAGGTGGCGCGCATCGTGCGCGGACGACTGACCAATCCGCGCTGGCTGGCCGGCATGCTCGAGCACGGCCAGCGTGGCGTGGCCGAAATCGCCCAGACTGTCGATGCCCTCTACGCCTTTGCCGCGACCGCCGATGTCGTGCCCGGCCATCTGTTCGACGCGACGCATGAAGCGCTCATTGCCGATGAGACGCTCTTGGCGGCAATGAAAGAGCGCAACCCGGCGGCCGTTGCCGCCATCGCCGCCCGCCTGCGCGACGCACTGGCACGCGGGATGTGGGTGACGCGGCGCAATTCCGTCGATGAGCAGCTTTCAAGGGCCGGATCATGAGGCTCGCCGCCGCCATCGAGGTAAAGGGCTGGTGCCCGGACGCCCTGCAGCCGATGCAAAGCGGCGACGGCCTGCTGGCGCGCGTGCGGCCGTGGTGCGGCGCGTTCACGCCCGATGAGGCGCGTGGGCTGGCCGAGGTCGCGGAGCGGTTGGGTAACGGCCATATCGACCTCACGCGCCGCGCCAACCTGCAGATCCGCGGTCTGCGCGAGCAAGACGTTCCGGAGCTGCAGGCGTCTCTGGCGAGGTACGGCCTGCTCGACCGCGATCCCCAGACCGAGGCCGGCCGCAACATCATGGTCGGCCCGCTGGCCGGCCTCGATCCCGCCGGGACGATCGACGTGCGGCCCATCGCACGCGAACTCGTGCGATTGCTGGCGTCCGATCCCGCCCTGTACGCCCTGCCGGCGAAGTTCGGCTTTCTGGTCGATGGCGGCGGCCCGCTCTCCATTGCCGGCGAGCGCGCCGACATCGCGCTTTTGGCCGCCGGCTCCGCCGTGGCGGTGCGCGCAGGCGGCGATCTGGTGGGCACGGTATCGCCCGACAAGGCTGCGCGTCTGGCGGCCGAGACGGCGCGTGCCTTTGCGGGCATTGCCCGGCGCCGCGACCATGGGACGCCGAAGGCGGCGACACGTCGCCTCGGTGTCATCGAGTTGGGAGAAGAGCGAGTTGCCGTCGGCATCGCCGCACCTTTCGGCCGTATCGAGGCGCGGCAATTGCGCCGCTTTGCCGACCTTGCCGGCACGGACATTCGCCTCTCGCCATGGCGCGCCCTTTACGTCGAGGCGCGGGATGCAGGAAAGATCGTCGACGGTGCGCGGGCGATCGGCCTTATCGTGGACGCCGACGATCCGCTCCTGCGGATCGACGCTTGCCCGGGCGCACCGGCTTGCGCTTCGAGCAGTGTCGAAACACGCAGCCTCGCGGCGCGGCTGGCGGGAAAGAAATTCAACGGCTCGGTCCATGTCTCCGGCTGCGCCAAGGGCTGTGCGCGGTCGGCGCCGGCCGAAACGGTGCTGGTGGGCGACCAGGGCCGCTACAACGTGATTCACAACGGCACTGCGCGCGATCTTCCGGAAGGCGTCGTCACGGTGGAAGAGGCAGGAGCGCTGTTCGATGCCTGAGCGCTCCTATGTCCGCGATGGCGCCGAGATCTACCGACGTTCGTTCGGCATCATCCGCGCCGAATCCGATCTTGCACGCTTCAGCCCGGCCGAGGAGCGGGTGGCGGTGCGCATCATCCACGCCTGTGGCATGCCGGAGATCGCCCGCGACATCGTCATGTCGGAGGCCTTCGCCGAAGCCGGCCGCGGGGCGCTGCTGGCGGGCGCCCCGATCTTCTGCGATTCGAAGATGGTCGCCAACGGCATCACGCGCAGCCGCCTGCCCGCCGACAATCAAATCATCTGCACGCTCGACGATCCTTCGGTGCCGGAAATCGCCCGCCTGATAAACAACACACGCAGCGCCGCCGCCCTGGAGTTGTGGCGCGACCGTCTGCGCGGCTCGGTCGTGGTCATCGGCAACGCGCCGACCGCTTTGTTCCGGCTGCTCGAGCTTCTGGACGGTGCGGCGGCAGCACCGGCCGTGGTCATCGGCCTTCCCGTCGGTTTCGTCGGCGCTGCTGAATCGAAGGAGGCGCTGGCCGCCGACGGGCGCGTCTCCTATCTCATCGTGCGCGGTCGCAAGGGCGGTAGCGCCATGGCCGCCGCTGCCGTCAATGCGCTGGCGAGCGAGACGGAATGACAAATCTCGACGCTCTGGCGGGAACTGCTCTGGGAGGCACGCTCTACGGCATCGGCGTCGGGCCGGGCGACGTGCGGTACCTGACACTGCGCGCTGCGGCTTTGGTCGGCGCCGTCGATGTCGTGGCTTTCTTCGCCAAGAAGGGCCTGCAGGGCAACGCCCGCCGCATCGTCGACAAGCTGATGACGGCCGGTCGCTGCGAAATGCGCCTGGAATATCCCGTGACCGACGAGATGCCGGCGGACAGTCCCGTCTACGAGCGCCAGATCGGCGCCTTCTATGCCGAGAGCGCCGATGTGCTCGCCGGGTTGCTGCGGCAGGGCAAGTCGGTCGGCGTGCTGGCCGAGGGCGATCCGTTCTTCTACGGCTCGTTCATGCACATGTGGCGACGGCTGGAGAGCGACTTTCCGATAGAAGTCGTGCCGGGCGTCACCGGCATGTCGGGCTGCTGGACGCGGGCCAACGTGCCGATCACCTGGGGCAACGACACGCTCGCGGTGCTGCCCGGCACCCTCGATGAAGGGCAACTCGTCGACCGCCTGCGCAACACCGATGCTGCCGTGATCATGAAGGTCGGCCGCAATCTCGGCAAAGTACGTCGCGCCGTCGAAACGGCCGGCCTGCTGTCGCGCGCTCTTTATGTCGAGCGTGGCACGATGGCCGACGAACGCATCCTGCCGCTGGCCGACTGCCGCGACGCCGCCGGCGCCTATTTCGCGATGGTGCTGATCCCCGGACAGGGGAGGCGGCTATGACCGGCTCCCTCGTCGTCGTCGGCACCGGTCCGGGCAAGGCCGACCTCATGACTCCGGCGACCAGTGCCGCGCTCGCCAGGGCGACCGATCTCGTGGGCTATGGTCGCTATCTCGACCGTGTGCCGGTGACGGGTGCTGGTCAATGCCGTCACGCCTCGGACAATCGCGTCGAGCTGGACCGCGCGCGTCATGCACTCTCGCTAGCAGCGGCCGGCAAGCAGGTGGTCGTGGTCTCGGGCGGCGATCCCGGCGTCTTCGCCATGGCGGCGGCGGTGTTCGAGGCGGTCGAGACGGGCGATCCCGCGTGGCGTTCCCTCGACATCCGTGTCGAGCCCGGAGTCACGGCCATGCTGGCGGCCGCGGCGGAAGTGGGCGCCCCGCTGGGCGGCGATTTTTGCGCCATCTCGCTCTCCGACAACCTCAAGGCCTGGACGACCATCGAGCGGCGCCTCAGGGCCGCGGCCGAAGCTGACTTCGTGATCGCGCTCTACAATCCGGCGTCGAAGGCGCGGCCCGACCAATTGGGCAAGGCGTTCGACCTTTTGCGCGCGGTCAAAGCAGCCGGTACGCCGGTGCTGTTTGTCAGGGCCGCCGGCACTTCACAGTCGAAAGTCGTGACGACCACCCTCGGCACCGCCGACGCGACGCAAGCCGATATGCGCACACTCATCATCATCGGCGCCAGCACGACACGCCAGGTCGGGCGCTGGGTCTACACGCCGCGCGGTGAGAAGGGAGCGCAGTCGTGAGCCAGCCAGGCAATGGCCGCTTCGGGGCTGTCGACGACGTGGCCCGCGGCCTTGTCGGGACGGGCGATCATCACGGCCGGCAGGCCAAGATCGCGTGCCGCCTCGATCTTGGCATAGGTGGCAGCGCCACCGGAATTCTTGGAGACGATGACGTCGATCGTTTCGTCCTTGAGCAGGCGCGCTTCGGCTTCCCGGTCGAACGGACCGCGCGCCCGCAGAAAAGCAATGTCAGGTGGCAGGGCAACGTCGGGCGGATCGATGCTGCGTGCGACATAGTGGTGTTGAGGCGCGCGCACGAAAGCATCGAGCTCGAGGCGGCCGAGCGTGAGCAGGACGCGGCGCGGCGTCGCGCCCAGTGCGTCGGCGGCGGCTTCGGTGCTGGGCACGATCTGCCATCTGTCGCCAGCCCGTTGTTGCCACGCCGCGCGCACGACCGACGCCAGCGGCACACCGGTATTGTGGCAGGCAGCGACGGCATTGGCCGAGATTTGGTCTGCGTAGGGATGCGTGGCGTCGATGACGGCGTCGGTCGCGTTGTCGCGCAGCCAGCGCGCCAGGCCTTCGGTGCCGCCGAAGCCGCCGCTGCGCGTCTCGATGGGCTGCGGCTTGGGAGCGGACGTGCGGCCGGCGAGCGACAGCGTCGCCTCGAAGCGTGCGTCTCCGGCGAGGAGCCGTGCCAGCGCCGAGGCTTCGGTCGTGCCGCCAAGGATCAATATGCGCATGGCTGAGGCCGCAAACTGCACGGCAACGCGCTGGCTGTCCATCATCGGCATCGGTGAGGACGGCGTTGCCGGGCTGTCGCCGGTGGCGCAGCGGTTGGTTTCTTCCGCCGAGCTGGTGGTGGGCGGCAAGCGCCATCTTGGCTTGGCTGACAGCCTGATCAGGGGCCGCCGGCTTTCCTGGCCCAGTCCCATTCGCGACGCCCTGCCGGAGATCGAGAAGCATCGCGGCCGGCCCGTCGCCGTGCTGGCCAGTGGAGATCCGTTCCATTACGGCATCGGCGATCTGCTGCTCGGATCGATCTCTGCCGACGAAACGCTCTGCCTGCCGCGGCCTTCTTCTTTTAGTCTTGCGGCGGCGCGGCTGGGCTGGTCGCTGCAGGACGTGTCGGTAGTGAGCCTGCACGGCCGCGCGTTCGAAGCGGTCGTGCGCTACCTGCAGCCCGGCGCGCTTGTTCTGGCGCTCGCCTGGGATGGCGATACGGCGGGCAAGCTGGCGCGCTTGCTGGTCGAACGCGGCATGGGTCAATCGAAAGTCACCGTGTTGGAAAACATGGGCGGATCGCACGAGCGCATGCGCGGCGCAAAGGCAGCGGACTTCAATCTCGCCGATGTGGCGCCTCTTAACACCATTGCTGTTGAGATCGTGGCGTCGGCCGACGCGACCGTGCTGCCGCTGGCGCCAGGCCTCGCCGACGCGCTGTTCGAGCATGACGGCCAGCTCACCAAGCGCGATGTCCGGGCCGTGACTCTCTCGGCGCTGGCGCCGCGTCAGGGTGAGCTGTTGTGGGATGTCGGTCTCGGCGCGGGGTCGATCGCCATCGAATGGCTGCTGCGCCATCGCTCACTGAAGGCCATCGGCTTCGAGGAAAGGCCCGAGCGCGCGGCACGGGCGGCGCGCAATGCGGCGAACCTCGGCACGCCCGATCTCGCAATCGTGGAGGGCCGCGCGCCCGATGCCTTCGCGGGTCAGCCGCGGCCGGACGTCGTGTTCATCGGCGGCGGCCTTTGCGATCCCGGCGTTTTCGACGCGGCATGGTCGGCGTTGAAGCCGGGAGGCCGGTTCGTGGCCAATGCCGTGACCCTCGAATCGGAAAACAGGCTGACCGATTGCTTTCAGCGCCAGGGCGGCGAACTCGTGCGCCTGCAGGTCGCCAAGGCCGACCGGGTCGGAGGAGCCTTCGCCTGGAAATCGGCGATGCCGATCACGCAATGGCGGGCGAGGAAGCCATGATCGTGGCGGGCGTGGGCTGCCGGCGCGGCACGACGGCCGACGAGATCGAGCGCGTCGTGCGCCTGGCGCTCGGCATGTTCGACCTGGCGCCCGAACGCCTCGACGCCATCGCCACCGAGTCGGAAAAGGCGACCGAACCGGCGTTTCTCGAGGCAGCGCAACGGCTGTCGGTGAAGCTGATCGCCTGCACGGTGGCCGATCTCGATCGCGTCGCCGGCCAAGTCCTGACGCCGTCCCTGATGGTTCTGGAAACCAAGGGCGTGCCGTCGATTGCCGAGGCCTCCGCACTCGTGGTCGCCGGACAGAACGCGCGGCTTCTGGGAACGCGCGTCGCCACTGCGGCGGCGACCTGCGCCATCGCCATCGGAGAAGGCCGATGACGGTTCATTTCATCGGCGCCGGACCGGGCGCGCCCGACCTGATCACGGTGCGCGGCCGCGATCTCATCGCCCGTGCGCCGGTCTGCCTCTATGCGGGGTCGCTGCTGCCCAGGGCGCTGCTCGATCACTGCCCATCCGGCGCGCGCATCGTCGACACCGCGCCCCTGTCGCTCGACGAGATCGTGGCGGAGTGTAGGCAGGCGACCGAGCGTGGCCAGGACGTGGCGCGGCTTCACTCCGGTGACCTTTCGGTGTGGAGTGCAATGGGCGAACAGCTGCGCCGCCTCGACGCAGCCGGCATCCCCTACACCATCACACCCGGCGTGCCGGCGTTCGCCGCCGCCGCCGCCGCCCTCGGCCAGGAACTGACGTTGCCAGAACTTGCGCAAACCGTCGTGCTGACGCGCACCTCGGGTCGCGCCTCCTCGATGCCGCCAGCGGAAAAGCTCGAAGCATACGCTGCGACCGGCGCGACGCTTGCCATTCACCTCTCCATCCATGTTTTAGACAAGGTCGTCGCGGAGTTGACGCCGTTCTATGGCGCCGATTGTCCGGCGGCCGTCGTCTATCGCGCGAGCTGGCCCGACGAGCGCGTTATCCGCGCGACGCTCGGTACCATCGCGGCGGAAGTTGCCACGAGTCCGATCGAGCGCACGGCGCTGATCCTGGTCGGCAAGGTGCTGGGCGCCCGGAGCTTTCGCGACAGCGCGCTCTACGATGCCGCCTACCAGCGTCGCTTCCGGGGCAGGGGCACATGAAACTTCCGCCGCTAGCCGATTTCCCGCCGGGCGAAGTCTGGCTGGCCGGCGCCGGTCCGGGCGATCCAGGCTTGCTGACCCTGCTGGCGCTGCATGCGCTCTCCTCGGCCGACGACATCGTGCACGACGCGCTGGTCGATCCGCGCGTGCTGGTGCTGGCGCGCGACGGCGCCGAGTTGATCCCCGCGGGCAAGCGCGGCGGCCGGCCCTCGCCCCATCAGCGCGACATCAACGAGGTGCTGATCGAGCGTGCCAGGGTCGGTCGGCGGGTGCTGCGGTTGAAAGGCGGCGATCCTTTCGTGTTCGGCCGAGGCTGGGAAGAGGCCGCGGCCCTTGTCGCCGCCGGTGTTCGCTTCCGCGTTATTCCGGGCATCACCTCGGGCTTGGCGGCAGCGGCCCTCGCGGGCATTCCAGCGACATCGCGCGACACCAACCATGCGGTGATCCTGGCGGCGGGACATCGCGCCGAGGACGGCCGGTCGGATGCCGATTGGGAGGCTCTGGCGAAGCTTGGCCAGCCGATCATTCTCTATATGCCGATGGCGCAGCTGGCCGAGGTCGTGGCGGCCCTGCAGCGCGGTGGGCTGGCGGCCGACACGCCGGCGGCGATCGTCCAGGATGCCAGCACGGATCGCGAGCGCGTGGTCGAAAGCACGCTGGGCCGTCTGACGGCGGATGCCAGGCAATACGGCATCGGCTCGCCGGCCATCGTCGTGATCGGCCGCATCGTCGGGCTGCGGCAGGGCCTGCTGCCGGCGATGGTCGGATGGCGATGACGTCGCCCGGCCTGGTCATCGCCGCACCGCGCTCTGGCGCGGGCAAGACCACGATTGCGCTCGGCCTGATGCGCGCGCTGTCGCGCCGCGGGCTTGCCGTGCAGCCCTTCAAGTGCGGTCCCGACTATATCGATCCGACCTTCCATGCCGCTGCGGCCGGGCGCGCGAGCTACAACCTCGACACCTGGGCGATGACGCGAGCGACTTTGGCCGGCCTGGTGACGGAGCACGCGGCTGACATCGCCATCGCCGAAGGCGTCATGGGCCTTTTCGACGGCTTGCCCGACCCCGGCCAGACAGCGCGCGGCTCGACCGCCGATCTGGCTGCGCTGTTCGGCTGGCCGGTGGTGCTGGTTCTCGACGTGGCGGGGCAGACGGAAACGGCGGCCGCCATCGCCGCGGGTTGCGCGCACTATCGCCGCGATGTCAGCATCGCAGGCGTCGTGCTCAACCGCGTCGCCAGTCCGCGCCATCTTGCCCTGATCGCGCCGGCCTTCGAACGACTTGGCATCGGGATTTTCGGCGCCATCGCCAACAATGTGCGACTGGCACTGCCCGAGCGCCATCTTGGGCTGGTGCAGGCAGGTGAGACTGCCGATTTGGCGCGACGTCTCGACCAACTCGCCGACACAGTCGAAGCGGCCGTCGATCTCGACGCCGTGCGGCAGGCCGCGCGGCCAGCGACGCTCCTGGGCGGGGCCGGAGGTTCCGGCCTGCGTCCGCCGGGTCAGCGCATCGCGCTGGCACGTGATCGCGCCTTTTCCTTCATGTACCCGCATCTGCTGGAGCGCTGGCGCGCGGCCGGGGCGGAAATCCTGCCGTTCTCGCCGCTGGCCGACGAGGCGCCCGATACAGGCGCCGATGCCGTGTGGTTGCCTGGAGGCTATCCCGAGCTGCATGCCGGCGTGCTGGCAGCGGCCCAACGCTTTCGCGCCGGCCTGCACGCGGCGGCCGCTCGTACGGTGCCGATCCATGGCGAGTGTGGCGGCTACATGGTCCTCGGGGCGGGCATCGAGGACGCGGACGGCAAACGGCATGCGATGGCAGGCCTGCTATGGCTCGAGACCTCGTTCGCGCGACGCAGCCTGCATCTCGGTTATCGCCGGGCGCGGCTCCGTATCGATTGTCCGCTGGGTGCGGCAGGCACGGAAATCCTTGGACACGAGTTCCACTATGCCAGCGTGCTGGCGACGGACGACGAAGCCTTCGTCGAGTGTCGCGATGCGGCGGGTGTGGCGGTGGCCGAAGCTGGCGCGCGGCGCGGATCGGTGAGCGGCACCTTCTTCCACGCGATCGACCGGCAGGCATGACCACGCCGCCGCACTTCGACGCGTCGTTTCGTGCGGCCCTGCGCGAGCTCGTGCTGTGGCGGCGCGATGTGCGGCGGTTTCGCAGGGACCCCGTGGACCGTGAACAGGTCGACGCCCTGATCGCGCTGGTCGCCCACGCGCCTTCGGTCGGCTTCAGCCAGCCCTGGCGCTTCGTCCATGTCGTCTCGCCCGAGCGCCGCCGCGCCGTCGAGGCGAGCTTTGCCGCGGCCAACACCCGGGCGATCGAGGGCTACGACGGCGAACGGCGCGCCGCCTATGCCCGCCTCAAGCTCGAGGGCCTCCGGGAAGCACCCGTCCATCTCGCCGTGTTCGCCGACGAGGCGACCGAGACCGGCGGCGGCCTCGGCCGGCAGACGATGCCCGAGACACTGCATTACTCGGTGGTCGGCGCGATCCAGATCCTCTGGCTGGCGGCACGGGCCGAGGGCCTGGGTGTCGGCTGGATCTCGATCCTCGATCCGGCCGCCGTCACGCGGGCGCTCGACGTGCCTGGTACGTGGACGCTGGTGGCCTATCTTTGCATCGGCTGGCCTGCGGAGGAGCATGCGGATCCCGAGCTGGAACGCCATCATTGGGAAGAGCGCAGCGATCTCGAGAGCGTGATATTCATCCGATAGACAGTTGTCGCGAGGCCAGGATGCGCAGGATTTCCATTATCGGCATCGGCGCCGGGGACCCCGAGTACATGACCGTGCAGGCGATCAACGCCCTCAACCGGATCGATGTCTTCTTTATTCCGGACAAGGGCGCGGAGAAGGCCGTCTTGCACGAACGACGCCGGGAGATTTGCCAGCGGTTCATCAAGGACAGGCCGTATCGTTTCGTCGAGATCAAGGTGCCGGAGCGGGCCAAGGCTTTTTCCGACTACCGGGCGAACGTCGAGGAGTGGCACGCGAAGATCGAGAAGGCCTACGAAACTCTCCTCGCGAAGGAGCTCGCCGAGGGCGAGCGTGGCGCCTTCCTCATCTGGGGGGATCCGACGCTCTTCGACAGCACGCTGCGCATCGTCGAGAGCATCCGCTCCAAGGGCTTCGCCCTGGAATACGACGTGATCCCGGGCATCAGCAGCGTGCAGGCTCTGGCCGCGAAACACCGGGTTGCCTTGAACCGCATCGGCGAGCCCGTGCTGATCACGCCCGCCCGCCGGCTGGCCGAGGGCCTGGACGCGGCCGGTAGCGTTGTCGTCGTCCTCGATGGCGATCAGGCCTTCAAACGCATCGAGGGCCAGGCGTTCGACATCTACTGGGGGGCCTATCTCGGCACCGAGCAGGAAATCCTCGTGTCGGGAAGGCTTTCGGAGGTGAGCGGCGACATCGAGGCCGTTCGCCAGCGCGCGAGGCAGGAGAATGGCTGGATCATGGATACCTATCTGCTGCGCAAGCGACTAGACTGACGCTTCTTTCAAGCAGGGAGTGTCCGCCATGAATCTTGTCACGCTTGGCCCTTCTCGCAGGTCTTTTCTGAAGTCGACGGCCGCGCTCGGCGTGGTCGGAAGTCTCGGCATTGGCCGACCCCTGTTCGCCGCCGGCACGATCAAGCCCGATGGCAAATCGGCGCTGATCGTCACCGACGTGCAGAACTGCTTCATCGACGGCGGTACCTTGCCGGTGAAGGGCGGTGCGGAGGTCGTGCCGATCATCAACAAGCTCGCGGTATCGTTCGAAAATATCGTCGTGACACAGGACTGGCACACCCCCGGCCACACCTCGTTCGCCAGCGCGCATGCCGGCAAGAAGCCCTTCGAGACGATCGGCCTTTCCTATGGCACGCAGGTCTTGTGGCCCGATCACTGCGTGCAGGGCTCGGGCGACGCGACGCTGCATGCGGACCTCAAGCTGCCGACCGCACAACTCATCATCCGCAAAGGCTTTCACAAGGACGTCGACAGCTACTCGGCCTTCGAGGAGGCCGACCGCAAGACGGCGACGGGACTGGCCGGCTATACTGCCGCCCAACAGGGAGGAAGGCATGTGGGTGCGCAACGCTTGGTACGTTGCCGCTTGGTCGCACGAACTCGAGGCCGGCAAGATCGCGGCCCGCACCATCGTCGACCAGCCGCTGGCGCTCTATCGCAAGGGCGATGGCGCGGTCGTGGCGTTCGAGGACCGCTGCTGCCATCGCTTCGCGCCGCTGTCGCTGGGCCGCCTCGAGCAGGACAATCTGCGCTGCATGTATCATGGGCTGAAATTCGTCCCGGATGGACGCTGCATCGAAATACTCGGCCAACCGCTCATTCCGCAGAGCGCGTTCGTGCGGTGCTATCCCACTGTCGAGCGCGGCAGCTGGGTGTGGATCTGGATGGGTGAGGCCGACAAGGCCGACGCGAGCCAGATCCCATCTTCGATATCACTCACCGATCCCGGCTATGTCCTGAAGGCCAGCCATCTCGACTATGTCGCTGACTATTTGTTGATCGACGACAACCTGCTCGACCTCTCGCATCTCTCCTTCGCGCACGAAAAGACGCTGGGCCTCGACATGCTGCAATGGGCTGACGAGCGGCCGCGCATGACCCCGCTCGATCGCGGCCTGCGTTTCGAACGCTGGCTGCGCAACCATCCGCCGCGCGGCTTCATGAAGAAGCTGGGCGAGCGGGTCGACATCTGGACGACCTACGATTTCCTGTTTCCCGGCATCTTCCTGCAGCGCACGAACTTTTATCCGGTGGGTTCCGCCGAGCGCTTCAAGGACGGCCAGCCCGGCGAACCGCCGCTCTTCCTGCGCATCGACGACCAGGCGGTGACGCCGATCGGTGCGCGCGGTTCGCGCTACTTCTACGCGGCGGGTGCCCGCAGCTCCGACATCGATCCAGGCCGCGTCGAACGGCTTTTCGCCACCACCGAAACCGCCTTCAACGAAGACAAGAGCATCATCGAGGCGCAGCAGAAGCTGATCGATTTAGAGCCGGCGCGTCGCATGCTGCCGACCAGCCTCGATGCCGGGCCAACGCAGTTTCGCCGTCTCGTCGATCGCCTGATCGAGGCCGAGGCGGCATAGGGAGACAACATGATCATTAAGAGACGCGATCTGCTCGGCGCAGGACTGGCCACACTTGCTGCCGGTGGGGTCAGCAAAGGTACATGGGCCCAGGCCTTTCCGACCAAGCAGATCCGCTGGGTCATTCCTTTTGCGCCGGGCGGCAACTACGACGTGACCTCGCGCACCGTCGCCGATCCGATGGGCCACAAGCTCGGCCAGAGCATCCTGATCGACAACAAGCCGGGCGCGGGCGGCGTCGTCGGCATGGAGGCCGCGGTCAATGCCCCAGCCGACGGCTACACCATCGTCATGGCGAGCTTCACCGTGGGTTACGTGGCGCCGATCTTCGCCGGCAAGCAGCCGATGCTGCCGATCATGGCGCCGGTCAGCATCCTCACAACAGTGCCGACGATGGTGGTGACGCGGGCCGACAGCCGGTTCCCGGACATGAAGAGTGTGCTGGCGGAGTGCAAGGTTAAGCCCGGCACCGTCAGCATCGGCCATTCCGGCAACGGCACGACCAACCACGTCGCCATCCTGCGCCTGCAGCTGAACGAGAACATCAAGTTCAACATCATCCCCTATCGCGGCTCCGGCCCCGGCATCGCCGACCTGCTGGCGGGCAACATCGACTGCTTCGCCGATCAGCTCACCAGCTCGATGCCGCATTTCCAGTCGGGCAAGCTCCGGCCGCTCGCCAATTTCGGCCTCGAGCGCATTCCCGAGCTGCCCAACGTGCCGACCCTGGGCGATCTCGGCAGCAAGCCGTTCGACGGCGCCACCACCGCTGGCGTGTTCGCCCGCATCGAGACGCCCAAGGAACTGATCGCGCGGCTGAACGAAGGTGTCGTGGCGGGCCTCAAGGACGAGACCGCGAACAAGCGCCTGCGCGATCTCGGCGCCATCGTGCGGCCGTCGACACCCGAGCAATTCGCGGTGGCGCTGAAGGCCGACGAGGCGAACGTGTCGGAGCTGTTGAAGCTCGGTCTCCTGAAGCCGGAGTAACTACGCCGCCTTCGCGGCTGCGCGACTCTTCAGCGACTTGGCAAGGTCGCGCAGGCGACGGATGGTGTCGCGCTCCTCGCAGACATAGCGGCCCATCAGCGCGCCGGTCTGCGGATCCATCGAGTGATCGTCGAAGAAGCCGCCGAATTGGTCGGGGCGCGGCTCGCCGTAACCGAGGAACAGAATGCGGTCGAGGTCGCTCTTGGTCGGGTTGGAGAGATAGGCGAGCTTCTGGTCGGCAATCGGATCGGGCTTGTCGATCAGCGAGTATCCCAACTCGATGAGACGCTTCTCGAAGGCTAGCCCGTGCTCGGCCTCGCGGTTGGCGACCATCTCGACGACCGAGCGGACCTCGGGATCCTTGGTGAGGTTGAGCCAGGCCTTGAAATAGACGCCGGCGCGCGTCTCGCCGTTGCTGACGGCGTTGAGCAGGCCGAGATAGCTTGGCTTCTTCGACATCATGCGACCTCCTTCATCACTGCCCACAGGTCGGACTTGAGCTCGAAGCCGATGCCGGGCGCGTCGGGCAGGCCGACACGGCTGTCGACCACGGCGAAATTGTCGGCGAAGCCGCCAAACGGCGCAAATACCTGCGGATAGGATTCGTTGCCGCCACATTGCAGGCCGACGGCGATGTTTAGCGCGAACTGGTGCCCGCCATGCGGCACGCAGCGCCGCGCCGACCAGCCGTTGGCCTTCAGCATGTCGAGGGTGCGCAGATACTCGACCAGGCCGTAACTGAGGGCGGGATCGTATTGCAGGATGTCGCGGTCCGGACGCAGCCCGCCGTGGCGGATCAGGTTGCGGGCGTCCTGCATGGAAAACAGGTTCTCACCGGTAGCGAGCGGCTGGTCGTATTGCGTAGCGAGGGCGGCGTGCGCCAGATAGTCGAGCGGATCGAGCGGCTCTTCGTACCAGCGCAGCTTGTAGGGGGCGAGCGTCTTGCCCCATTCGATGGCGGTGGGGAGGTCGAACTTGCCGTTGACGTCGACTGCCAGGTTCTCGCCTTTGCCAACGATCTTCAGCACTGCCTCGATGCGCTTGAGGTCCTCGGCCAGCGGCACGCCGCCGATTTTCATCTTCACGCAAGAATAGCCGAGGCTGGTGTAGTGCTTCATCTCATCCTGAAGCGCTGCGAGCCCCTTGCCGGGATAGTAGTAGCCGCCGGCGGCGTAGACCCACGCTTTCTCATCGTGCTTTCCGCCGTTGTAGCGGTCGGCCAGAAGCTTCCACAGCGGCACGCGCTTGGCCTTGGCGACGGCGTCCCACAACGCCATGTCGATGACGCCGACCGCCACCGAGCGCTCGCCGTGACCGCCCGGCTTCTCGTTGGCCATCATCGCCTTCCAGCACTTGGCGGGATCGAGCAGGCCTTCTGAATCGAGCAGCGAGTCTGCCTTGGCGGTGGTGAGTCGCGAGATGAAGCGCTCGTTCAAAAGCCCGTGCTGGGCATAGCGGCCGTTGGAGTTAAAGCCATAGCCGACGACCGGCTTGCCATCGACCATGTGGTCGGTGACGACGGCCACGACCGAGGCCGTCATCTGGCTGAAGTCGATATAGGCGTTGGCGACGTTCGATTTGATCGGCGAAACGATGTCGCGGATGGCGACGATGCGCATGGAAGCTCCTCAGGCGGCGGCGGCAGCCGTCCGTTTACCCTGCCTTGCGAGCAGCCACCAGCCAATCGCGGCATTGACGACGTTCCAGGCGATGCCGTTGAGGAACGCCGCCTGATAGGAGCCGGTCAGATCGAACAGCACGCCGCCCATCCAGCCGCCCAGCGCCATGCCGATGATGGTCGAGGACATGGCGATGCCGACGCGCACGCCCGCTTCCTTGGGCGGAAAGTACTCGCGCACGATGATGGCGTAGGACGGCACCAGCCCGCCCTGGAACAGGCCGAACAGCGCCGACATGACATAGAGCGAGGTGAGCGAGTCGGAGAGTGTGTAGAAGACCAGCGCGATGGTCTGCAGCACCGAGCCCAGCAGCATGGTGACGACGCCGCCCACCTTGTCGGCGACCCATCCCGAGGCGACGCGGCTGATGATGCCGAAGCCGAACATCAGCGACAGCATCTCCGCGCCGCGCGCCACGCCGTAACCGAGGTCTGCGCAATAGGCGACGATGTGGACCTGCGGCATCGACATGGCGACGCAGCACGTGATTCCGGCCACGGCGATCAGGGCCTGCAGCGCGTTGGGCGACATGCCGATCGAACGCATCGGCGCCGGCGCCACTGCGCCGGCCGCAGTCGTGGCATGGAACGGCGGCGGTCGCCGGAGGCAAAATGCCAACGGGATCATGGCCGTGAGCGCCAGCATGGCCGTGACCATGCAGGTGTCGCGCCAGCCATGGTCGCGCACGGCAAGCTCGATCAACGGCGGCCAGATCGTGCCGGCGAGATAGTTGCCCGACGCGGCGATGGCAACGGCGACGCCCCGGCGCTTCTCGAACCAGTGCGATACATCGGCAACCAGCGGCGCGAAGGTGGCGGCGCAGCCGAAGCCGAGCAGCGTCTGTGCCGCGGCATAGAAACCGAGCGAGGGCGAAAGTGCGGCGGCCGCAAAGCCCGCCGCCATCAGAAAGGCGCTCAGGATGGCGGTCAGCACGATGCCCTTGAGATCGACCAGGCGGCCCATCAGCACGCCGCCGGCGCAGAAGCCCAGCATGTTCATGGTGTAGGCGAAGGAGATGTCGGCGCGCGAGACGCCCAGGTCGGCCTGCACGATGGGCAGCACGACGACGAGCGACCACATGCCGACGCCGCCTGCCACGCTCAAGGCCACGCTGGCGGCGAGCCGCGTCCACGCGTAGCCGCTGTCGATTCCGCCTTGTTGTTGCATTTCTCTCCCCAGAACGGCCGGGACGCTATCACTTGGCGCTCCGCGTCGCGATGGCCTATTGTCCCTGCAAGCATTCGAAAATATCGGGTTAGTCATAATGGCAATCGACAAGTTCGACGTCGTCATCGTGGGTGCGGGCTTTGCCGGCATGTACATGCTGCATCGCGTGCGCGGGCTCGGGCTCACGGCGCGCGTCTTCGAGACCGGCGATGGTGTCGGCGGCACGTGGTACTGGAACCGCTATCCCGGTGCGCGCTGCGACGTCGAAAGCATGCAGTATTCGTATCAATTCTCCGACGAGCTGCAGCAGGAATGGGAGTGGTCGGAGCGCTACTCGCCGCAGCCCGAGATCCTGAAATACGCCAACCATGTCGCCGACCGTTTCGACCTGCGGCGCGACATCCAGTTCGAGACACGCATCACCTCGGCCATCTACGACGACAAGGCCGGTACCTGGGCCGTCGAGACGGACAAAGGCGACAAGGTCACGGCGAATTTCGTTGTCATGGCGACGGGCTGTCTCTCGGCTGCCAACAAGCCGGCCTTCAAAGGCGTCGAGCTTTTCAAGGGCGCGACCTACCATACCGGCCTGTGGCCGCACGAGCCGGTCGACTTCACCGGCAAGCGCGTGGCGGTGATCGGCACCGGCTCCTCGGCCATCCAGTCGATCCCGGTCATCGCAGGCCAGGCGAGCCGGCTCACCGTGTTCCAGCGCACCGCCAATTACACCGTGCCGGCGCACAACCAGCCGCTCGATCTCGACTATCGCCAGCGCATCAAGGCCGACTACCAGGGCCTGCGTGCGCGGGCGCGCAAGAATCCGCCCAATATCGACTACAGGTTCAATCCGGTTTCCGCCCTTGCGGTCAGCGAGGAAGACCGCCGCCGTGAGTTCGAGAATCGCTGGGCCGAAGGCGGCATTCCCTTCATGGGCGCTTTCAACGACCTGCTGTTCAACGACGATTCCAACAAGACCGCTGCCGACTTCGTGCGCGAGAAGATCCGCGCGACGGTGCAGGACCCGAAGGTCTCGGAACTGCTGTCGCCGACCAATATCATCGGCTGCAAACGTCTGTGCGTCGACACGAACTACTACGCCACCTTCAACAGGCCGCATGTCGAGCTGGTCGACATCTCGAAGAGCGAAGTAGAGATCACGGCCAAGGGCGTGAAGACGGGCGGCAAGGAATACGCGGTCGACGCCATCGTCTTCGCCATCGGCTTCGACGCCATGACCGGCGCGATCCTGCGTGTCGATATCCAGGGCAAGGGCGGCGTGTCGCTGCGGGATAAATGGGCGGAAGGACCGCGGGCCTATCTCGGCTTGTCGATCGCGGGCTTCCCCAACCTGTTCACGGTGACGGGCCCCGGCAGCCCGTCAGTGCTGACCAACATGCTGCCGTCGATCGAGCAGCACGTCGATTTCATCGCCGATGCCATCACCTGGTTGCGCAGGAACGGCAAGAGCCGGCTCGAGGCCCTGCCGGAAGCGCAGGCCAAGTGGGTCGAGCATGTCGGCGATGTGGCCGGCATCACACTGCGATCGACCTGCAGTTCCTGGTATCTCGGCGCCAACGTGCCCGGTAAGCCGCGCGTCTTCATGCCGTATATCGGTGGCTTCCCAGCCTACGTTCAGAAGTGCCAGGAAGTCGTGGCCAAAGGCTACGACGGCTTCTTCACGGCCTAGGGCGCGGACTAGGCCCTGCCGGCCATGAGCGCTTCCTGGTCCTCGGGCGCGTAAAAGAAATCACCCGGACGGAAGTCGTGGCCGAGGTCGCCGAGCAGGCGGCGCTGGCGCGGCGTGCAGCGCTCGAACAGCGAGGCGTAGGGCGCGCCGAAATCGTAGGCGCGCATGAACATCTGGCAGTAGTTGTAGAGGATGGTCTTGCGCGCCTTGCCGGAGCGGTTGGGCGAGGGGCCGTGCCAGATCGCATGCGGGAAGATGTAAGCGTCGCCGGCCTTGCCGAGCAGCGGCACGGCGCCCGGCATCTTCGGGTTGGGGATGCGCTCCAGCCTTTCCGGGAAGGGCCGAAGGTGGCTGCCGGGAAAGATCGTGAAGTTGCCGCTGTCCGGCTCGGTGACGTCGGTCAGCAGGTACATCACCTTGACCGCCAGCGGCCGGCTGGTTTCGGTGACCCGGATGGCGCGCTGGGCCTCGCCGCCGTCGGTGTGGGTATAACCGGGAAAGGTATCGGTCGAGGCGCGCACGATCGCCTGGCTCATCGAGAACTGGATGTAGGGCCCCATCAGGTCGAGGATCAGATCGAAGACGCGCGGGCGGTCGATCATGTCGATGAACGCCTGGTGGTAGGTCAGCAGGTCGCGCCGATCCATGAAGGCGTCCGGCTTCGGGTCGGCATGGTCGACCCAGGCATAGTGGCCGCGCGGCAGCTTGCCCGAGGCGGGCTCGTAGCCCGGCTGCAGGCGCACGCGATCGAGCTGCCCGGAAAAGAAGTCGACTTCGGCTGGGCTCAGCGCGCCCTCCAGCTGCAGGTAGCCGTCGACGGCCCACTGTTCGCGCTGCTCCTCGGTCAAAGCCCGTGTGGTGTTGGCCAGCATGCTGTCGTCCTCCCTTGTGCCCGCGCTCAGCCGCCCGCGACGCCCTGCGTGTTCACATAGAGCGAATAGAGCGAGTGGCTGGCGGCCATGAACAGCCGGTTGCGATAGCGGCCGCCGAAGCAGAGGTTGGCGCAGCGCTCGGGCAGGCTGATATGACCGATCAGCTTGCCTTTGGCATTGAAGATGCGCACGCCATCGAGATCGTCGTTGCCCATGCCCCAGCCGCACCACAGGTTGCCGTCGACGTCGACGCGGAAGCCGTCGGGCGAGCCGCCGGCATTGGCGTCGATCAGCACCTTGCCGTTGCTGAGCTTGCCGTCGGCCGCGACGTCGTAGGTCAGGATCGTGCGGTGCGGCTCGGCGCGCGAGGCCACGACATAGAGCTTGTTCTCGTCGGGCGAGAAGGCGAGCCCGTTGGGGCCCGGTACGTCGTCGACCATCATGGTTATCTTGCCGGTCGTGCCGTCGACTCGGTAGACGGCGGGCGTATTCTCGCTGGGCGCCTTGTGGCCCTCGTAGTAGCCCAGGATGCCGAAGGTCGGATCGGTGAACCAGATAGAGCCGTCTGATTTCACCACCACGTCGTTGGGCGAGTTGAGCGGCTTGCCGTTGTAGGAGTCGGCCAGCACGATGATCGTGCCGTCATACTCGAAGCGCACCACGCGCCGCGCGTCGTGCTCGCAGGCGACCAGGCGGCCCTGGCGGTCGCGGGTGTGGCCATTGGCGTTGTTGGACGGCTTGCGGAAGATCGAGACGTTGCCGGTCTCCTCGTCCCAGCGCAGCACGCGGTTGTTGGGGATGTCGCTCCACAAGAGGTAGCGTCCGTCGCCGAAATAGACCGGTCCCTCGGCCCAGCGGCAGCCGGTGTAGAGCCGCTCGACCGAAGCGAGTGCCAGCCGGTACTTGGCGAATTCGGGATCGAGCACGCGCACCGCCGGATCGGGATAGCGCTCGTTGGGCTGCCACATCGTCGTCGTCATCGTTTCCCCCTCAGTTGCGATTTTGGGTCAGTCGCCTTCAACGCCATAAATCGTCTTCGCCTGCTCGGCGCTCACCAGCCCGAGCTTCACGTCGCGCCTCACCGCCGCACGGTCGCGCTTCCTGGGATCGCCGAAGCCGCCGCCGCCCGGCATCTCGACCACCAGGCGCTCGCCGGCCGGGATCGTCTGGAAACCCTTGGCCTTCATCACTGCGCCCGAAGCGAGCGACAGCCGGCCGTTGCCGCCAGGCTGTCCGCCATCGCGGCCGCGCGCCGGGTGCTTCACGCGCTCGAAGGTGGCGAAGATGCCGAACGGCGCGCCCTCGCGATGCTCGACTTCCATCACCTGGCCGAGACCGCCGCGGCGCTCGCCGGGACCGCCGGAATCCTCGCGGTATTCCTTCTTCCACACCACGACCGGCGCGATGGTCTCGGTGATCTCGACCGGCACGTTGCGCACGCCCGAGGGGAACGGCGTCGCCGACAGGCCGTCCTGCTTTGGCCGTGCGCCGGCGCCGCCGGAATGGAAGGTCGTGACCATGAACGGCCGGCTGTTGCCGATGGTGCCGGTCATGCCATGGCCGGCGCCGAGCTTCAGGTTCCACAGGTTGGAGGTGCCCTCGGCGGGCACGCGCCCCGGCAGTGCCTGGTGCAGGGCGTCGTAGCAGACGTCGGGCAGCATGTGGCCGATGGTGCTGCGGGCGTTGACCGCGGCGGGATGGAGCGCGTTGACGATGGTGTTCTCCGGCGCCGTCGACAGGATGGCGTCGAGCGTGCCGGCATTGTTGGGGATGGCGGGCGCCACCACGCACTTGATGCCGAAGGCGGTATAGGCCTCAGTGTAGCACATCGGCGAATTGATGCCGTAGATCGAGGACGGCGAGGTGCCGGCATAGTCGACCGCGATGTGGTCGGCGTTGATCGTGACGGCGGCGTGCAGGTCGATCGGCGCGTCGTAGCCGTCGATCCGCATATGGCCCTTCCAGGTGCCGCGCGGCAGCTTGCCGATCGCCGCCACCATGCCGGCGCGGCTCTTCTCGATGATGTGGTGGCCGAGCTCGTCGAGGTCGGCGATGCCGTGCTCGCGCATCATGTCGGAAAGCCGCCGTTCGCCGATCAGGTTGCAGCCGATCAGGGCGTGGAAGTCACCTTCGACCTGCACCGGCTCGCGCACATTGGCGCGCACGATGCGCATCACGCTCTCGTCCAGCTTGCCTTCGCGCATCAGTGGCAGCAGCGGCAGGAACAGGCCCTCGTGGAAGACCTGCCGCCCATCGGGCGACTGGCCGAGGCCGCCGATGTCGACGACGTGCGTGGTGCAGGAGAACAGTGCCACCAGCTTGCCGTTGTGGAAGGCGGGCGAGGTCACGACGATGTCGTAGAGATGGCCGGTGCCCTTCCACGGGTCGTTGGTCACATAGGCGTCGCCCGGCTTCATTGTGTCGACCGGGAACTCGCGGATGAAATGAATGACGCTCCGCGCCATCGAATTCACGTGCCCCGGCGTTCCGGTGACGGCTTGGGCCAGCATCTGACCATCGAGATCGAACACGCCGGCCGAGATGTCGCCCGCCTCGCGCGCGCTCGTCGAAAAGGCGGTGCGCACCAGGGCGCGCGCCTGCTCCTCGACGACGGAGAGCAGGCGGTTCCACATGACCTGCAGGCGGATATCGGCCATCGAATTCGCCGGAGAAGTTGGGGGGGCCGCGCTCATGTGAGGTCCTCCAGAACGATCTGGCTTGCAGCATTGATGCGGGCGGAAAAGCCCTGCGGCACGACGGTGGTGGTGCCATCCTCGACGATCAGCGCCGGCCCGTCGAGCCTCATGCCGGGCGCAAGAGCACTGCGTTCATGGATGGCGGCCGTCGCCCTGGTGCCGGTAGCGGAATCGATCATTTCACGCTGGCCGCTGGACGCCGGGGTCGCAATGGCCTTTGCCTCGGCCATCGGCTTGGGCAGCGGCCGCGCCGTCGCCAGCGACAATGTCCAGGTCAGCGCCTCGACTTCGAGCTTGGGAATGACGCGGCCGAACACGGTGGCGTAGGTCTCCTCGAAGCGCCGGCGCAGCTCGGCCACGGCATTTGTATCGAACGGGCTGTTGGGCAGGGGCACGGCGATCTCGTGGCCCTGGCCGCGATAGCGCATGAAGCCGTGGCGTGTCTCGACCAGCTGCTCGGTCGGTGCACCCGTGCGTACCACCGCTTCGGCTTCCCGGCGCATGGCGGTGAACAATTCGTTGGCGGTCTTGGCGTCGAACTGGTCGAGCCGCAGATGGCGCGTGCGCACGACCTCGTAAGCAATGGGTGCGCGCAGGAAGCCGAAGGCCGAGCCGACGCCGGCGCCGACAGGCACGACGACGCGCTTCATGCCGAGCTTGCGCGCCAGTCGTGCGGCATGCAGCGGAGCCGCGCCACCGAAGGCGATCAGCGTACGCTCAGCGGTGTCCTTGCCATTCTCGACGGCGTGCACGCGGGCGGCACTCGCCATGGTCTCGTCGACGATCTCGGCGACGCCGACCGCGGCGCCGGCAGCGTCGGTCTTGAGCGGATCGGCCAGACTTTTGAGGGCCACCGCGGCCTTGTCGGGATAAAGCGGAATGGCGCCGCCAGCAAAGCGCGCCGGATCGAGGCGGCCGAGCATCGTGTCGGCATCGGTGACGGTAGGCTCGGTGCCGCCGTTGCCGTAGCAGGCGGGCCCAGGGACGCTGCCCGAGGAATCCGGGCCGACCTGGATGCGGCCAAGCGCATCGAGGCGGGCGATCGAGCCGCCGCCGGCACCGATCTCGACTAGCTCGATCACCGGAATGCGCACCGGCAGGCCGCTGCCCTGCACGAAGCGATAGGCGCGCGCGACCTCGAACTGGCGCGAGCGCTGCAGTTCGAGACCATCGAGCAGCGTGAGCTTGGCCGTGGTGCCGCCCATGTCGAAGGCCACGGCCTTGTCGAGCCCGTTCTCGGCCGCGACCGTGAGCGCCAGGATCGCGCCGCCGGCCGGTCCCGACTCGACCAGCCGCACGGGATAGCGCATCGCCGTGTCGACCGTGGTGATACCGCCCGACGACATCATCAGCAGCAGCGGGCCCGGGATGCCGACATTCTTGAGGTCGGTCTCGAGCTGGCCGAGATAGCCCGCCATGCGCGGCAGCACGTAGGCGTTGGCGATAGTGGTCGAGGCGCGCTCGTATTCGCGGATCTCGGGACAGACCTCGCAGCTAAGCGAGATCGCCACACCCGGCAGCTCCTCGACGAGGATCGCCCTGGTGCGCCGCTCGTGCGTCTCGTTGCTGAAGCTGTGCAGGAAGCAGACGGCAACGGCCTCGACCTTCTGGCGTCTGAGCTCTGATGCGACGGTGCGCACCGCCTTCTCGTCGAGCGCCAGCAGCACGGCGCCGTCAGCGGCAACGCGCTCGGGCACGCCGAAGCGCAGGTCGCGCGGCACCAGCGGATCGGGTCGCTCCATGTAGATGTCGTACTGCTCGAAGCGGTGCTCCCAGGCGATCTCCAGCGAGTCGCGGAAGCCCTCGGTGGTGACCAGCGCCGTGCGCGCGCCCTTGCGCTCGATCAGGGCATTGGTGGCGAGCGTCGTGCCATGCACGACCAGGCCGACATCGCTGGCCGGGCATTTGGCTTCGGCGAGCACGGCGCGCACGCCCTCGAGCACGGCGCGTTCTGGCGCGTCGGGTGTGGTCAGAACCTTAATGGCGTGGGCGCGCTCAGGCGTTTCGAGCACGAGATCGGTGAAGGTGCCGCCGATGTCGACGGCCAGACGCGCGCGCATTACTTCGGCGCTTCAGATCGCAACGCGGCGGAACACCTCGACGAAGCGCTCGACGTCCTGCTCGTCGTTGTAGACGTGCGGGCTGATGCGCAGGCGGCCGAGCCGCGGCGCGGCATGGACGTTCTCGGCCGCCAGCTTCTTCGGCAGGTCGGGTGCCATGCCCTTGGGAAACGCCAGGCTCAGGATATGCGGCGCGCGCAGCTTGGGGTCGAGCAGGCGGACGTTGAGGTTGCCAAGGCCGTCGGCGAGCTTCGTGGTGAGCATCGACAGGCGCTCGACGATGGCGTCGTTGCCCCAACTCGCCATCATCTCCATGCCGACCGCCGCCATCTCCATGCTGATGAAATGGTCGCGCTCGCCCATGTCGTAGCGCTGCGCGCCGTCTTTGTAGGAGGTGTCTCGGAAATAGACCGTGTCCTCCGCCGACACACCCTTGCGCGCTCCCGAGGTCTGTTCTAGCGGGACGCCGTTCTGCCAGCGCTTGGCGACATACATGAAGGCCCGGCCATAGGGGCCGAGCACCCACTTGTAGGTCGGGAAGATGAGGAAGTCGGGATCGAGTGCCTTCACATTGACGTGGCGCACGCCGACATCGTGTGTGGCGTCGACCAGCAGCGCGGCTCCGGACTTCTTGAGCGCCGCCGAGACGCGCGCGAGATCGACTGCGCCGCCATCCGACCAGTGCACCGACGAGATCGAGGCGAGTGCCAGCGGCGCGGCGCCCGGCCGGGCGATCGCCTCGAGAACGGCGGAGGTCCAGTCGCCATCGCCTGGCTGCTTCACGCTGTCGACGGTGAAGCCGCCGGCTTCTGTGCGGCCTACCCATTCCAGCACTGGCGAGGTGTGGTCGTCCTGCAGCACCAGCACGCGCGATCCGCGCGGGATGGTCATGACCTTGCCCGCGGTGGCAACGCCGTAGCCCACGGAGGAGATCAGGGTCACGTCGCCGGAATCGGCACCGATTAGCGCCGCGGCAGCCTTTCGTGCGCGCTCGTACTGCCCTGACTGGAAGTCGGCTGAGAGCTTCCATGGCTGGCCCTTGCGGGCGATGGCGGCGCGTCCCGCTTCCTGCACCGCCAGCGGCAGCGGGCTCCACGTCGCGGCGTTCAGGAAACAGACGTCGCGTGGGATGTCGAACAGGTCGCGTTGAGACGGCAGCATGGGATTCTCCGGGATCGTTGCCGCCGGAGAGTAGCGCGGCTAGGGGGATAAAATCGCCCCTTAATTACTTCGCGTGTAATTAAGGGAACGGCGCGCCGGCACGATGTTGGGCTCATCACCGCGAGGAGAGGCAGATGAGTTTTCAATCCCCCAAGCCGCTCCATCCGCCGGTCGATTTCTTCTTCTTCACACCGGCTTCGCCGCCGTCCTGACCTGCCCCCGGGTTTTCGGGCCACGGCGCAGCGCTTGCCGTGGCCCGTGTCCATCAGGATTTCGGTTTGATACGGCAGGTGCGGTGCTGCGACATGCAGGACTTCCGCGCCGTTCTCCGCCAGCACGCGGCCGCTGGTCGGGCCGGCCAGCACGCGTGTGAGGTCTAGGGCGCGCACGCCGGCCAGCGGGCGGTCGCCACTCTTCGGAAGTGGCTCTGCCGGCGCCTCGCCGATTTTGACGATGTCGAGCAGCGGCAGCCTGGCCACCGCCTGGCCGCGTGGATGGGCATCCCATTCGTCGCGGCTGCGCACCAGGCCACCGACGCAGCCTCCGTCAGCGATTGCCTCCTCGATGGCGAGTCCATCCCATTTTGCGACAGCCTCGGCCAGCGCTTCGCGCGTTTCGACCTTGGCACCGGAGATTCTTAGCGCGCCGGCGCGGTGATGCGGATGGTTGGTGTGCAGGAACATCGTGCGGCCGTCGCGCGTCTTGTAGTGGCCGGCCAGCGGGTCCCACGACACCGGCTTCTCGCCGTTTTGCGTCACGTAGGTGTTGGACCGCAGCGACGCCGCCGCGGCACGCAGGTTGACGGCAACGGACTGGGCGCGCCCGGTCCGCAACCGCCACAGATCTCTGGTTGCCAGGCCGACGGCGCCCAGCGCCGCGGCGCCAGCGCGTCCGACGCGCTAGGGCGAGGGGAATACCGGATCGTCGCCGCCGCTCAGCTCAAGCCGGTCGTCGGCGCGTGGTGCGCGATCGATCAGGGAGAGAATGTCGTGAGCGAGTTGCCTCGGCATTCAGGTGGCCATGATCTTCAGCACGAGGTCGCGCAACGTCTCGGGACAGGTGATGTGCGGATTGTGGCTGGCTTCGATTTCGTAATATTTCCAGCCAGGCTCCGACTTAGCGCGCTCGCCGAACTGGCGGAACACGTCGCCCGGGCCGGGGCGAGTCGCGTAGATGAAATGACGCGGCGGCAGCTCCTTGCCCATCGTCAGCGAGATTTTCTGCTCAAAGGTTTTTAGTGGCTGTGAGCGCCTGCGCGGCGCGGCCCAGGTCACGTCCTCCGGCGCGGTGTCGGGTGGCATGGGATTGGCGGGAATGCGCCAGCCGCCGCCCTCGGCCATCGCTTTGCCGCGCATGCTGTCGGCGCCGTGCGTTCCCACCAGGTCGAACAGGCTCTGGCCGATCAAAGTCACGTCCTTGAGATCCTCGGTATCGAGCACGCCGACGACGTCCTGAATATGCACGCTGAGGTCTATTTCCGGCTTCGCCAGATGCGCGCGCTCGCCGAGGCCCGTGTAGGTCGGGGCATAGAATTGATGTCCGGCGGCTGCGAAAAGCGGCCGCATCTTTTTCCATGCCCAAGCCGCCGACCAGGCGCCATGCGCCAGTACGATTGTCGCCACGTGGTTTCCCCCGCTGCTGGCGGTCGCCTTCACCTAGTGCTATTCAGAAGCACTCTCAATGATCAGCCCTTCAACTCTATCACTTGGCGACGCGCGAGTCGGTTTTCGCGGCCGCATTGCAGCGCTCGACATGAGCCGGGGAGGGGCAGGTCTGCCCGTGCCCGAGCTGGAGCGGCGGCTGATCGAACTCGGGTTCGTCGAGGGCGCCTACGTCGCGCTCCTGCATGAAGGCCTGTTCGGCCGCGATCCGATCGCCGTCCGGGTCTCGGAAACGACCGTCGCGCTGCGCCGCCGCGAGGCGCGGGCCGTGCTGGTCACGCTGGGGCTGCCGTGATGAACGCCGGCGTCGAACTGGCACCCATCGTTGCCCTGGTCGGCAATCCGAACTGCGGCAAGACGGCACTGTTCAATGCGCTCACGGGCAGCCGGCAGAAGGTCGCCAACTATCCCGGAGTCACGGTCGAGAAGAAGGTCGGTCGTCTCGCCACGCCGGCTGGCCGCGCAATCCAGATCGTCGACTTGCCCGGCACCTATTCGCTGCGCGCCCGCTCGCCCGACGAGGAGATCACGCGCGATGCCGTGCTCGGCAAGATCGAAGGCGAAAGCGCGCCCGACCTGATCGTCTGCGTGGCCGACGCCAGCAACCTCCGCATCGCGCTCCGCCTCGTGCTCGAGCTGAAGCATGTCGGCCGTCCCGTCGTGCTGGCGCTCAACATGATGGACATCGCGCGCCGCCGCGGCATCGAGATCGACACCGCCAAGCTCACGGTCGAGCTCGGCGTGCCGGTCGTGGCCTCGGTCGCGGTGCGGCGCGGCGGCACCGAGGCGTTGCTGGGCGAACTCGATCGATTGCTGGCTAACCTGCCGTCGGCATCGGCCGCGGACTGGCAGGCGCCCAATGCTGGTGCCCTCCGCTCGGGCCAGAGCGAGGCCGACCGCATCCTGCGCGCGACGGTGCGCGGCGCCGGCCGGCCCGACGGCGGCACGACGCGCGCCGACGCGTTGCTGCTCCATCCGATCGGCGGCATCGTCATCTTGCTGGCGCTGCTGTTTGTCATGTTCCAGGCGGTGTTCGCCTGGGCACGGCCGGCGATGGACCTCATCGCCGCCGGCTTCGCCTGGCTGGGCGCGCTGGTCGGGTCGCTCGACATGCCCGAGCTGCTGAAAAGCTTCTTCAAGGACGGCGTGATCGCAGGCGTCGGCAGCGTGCTGGTGTTCCTGCCGCAGATCCTGATCCTGTTCTTCTTCATCCTGGTGCTGGAAGACCTGGGCTACATGGCGCGCGCGGCCTTCCTGATGGACAAGATCATGGGCGGCGCCGGCCTGCACGGGCGCGCCTTCATCCCGCTGCTGTCCTCCTTCGCCTGCGCCATTCCCGGCATTATGGCGACGCGCGTCATCGACGACAAACGCGATCGGCTGACGACCGTCCTCGTCGCCCCGCTGATGACCTGCTCGGCGCGCATCCCGGTCTATACGCTGATCATCTCGGCCTTCGTGCCCGACCGAGAGGTCTGGGGCTTTGTTGGCCTGCAGGGGCTGGTGATGTTCGGCCTCTACGCCGCAGGAATCGTGGGTGCGCTCACCGTGTCGTTCGTGATCAAGCGCCTGATCTGGCGCGGCTCGCCGGGCGATCCCTTCATGCTCGAGCTGCCCGACTACAAGCTGCCGCGGCCCAAAAGCCTGGCGCTCGGCCTGTGGACGCGCGCCACCATCTTCCTCGAGCGTGCCGGCACGACGATCCTGTCGATGATGATCCTGATCTGGCTGCTGGCCTCGTTCCCGCGGCCGCCGGCGGGCGCCCCGGGACCGGCGATCGATTACAGCCTCGCCGCCATGATCGGCCGCTTCATCGAGCCGCTGACAGCCCCTTTGGGCTTCAACTGGCAGATCAACGTTGCCCTGATCCCCGGCATGGCGGCGCGCGAGGTCGCGGTCGGCGCCTTGGGCACGATCTATTCGATCGATGCCGGCGATGGGTCGGTCGAAAAGATCGGTCAGGCGCTCGCCGGGCAATGGAGCCTTGCCACGGCGCTGGCGCTGCTCGCCTGGTACGTGTTCGCGCCGCAATGCGCCTCGACTCTCGCCGTCATCAAGCGCGAGACCGGCGGATGGAAGTGGGTCGGCGTCACCTTCGCCTACATGCTGGGGCTCGCCTACGCCGCCGCTCTCATCACCTATCAGGTCGCCCGCGCGCTGAGCGCTGGCTAGGCCGAAATCGGCCCCTTAAAAACGAAGAACGCGCCAGCGCAGATCAATGCGAAGCCGATGCCATGATTGATGGTGATGCGCTCACCTAGATAGAGTACCGAGAAGGCGGCGAACACGCAGAGCGTGATCACCTCCTGCATAGTCTTGAGTTCGGCCGTCGTATAGACGGCGTGGCCGAAGCGGTTGGCCGGCACAGCGAAGCAATATTCGATGAAGGCGATCCCCCAGCTCGCGATCACCACCAGCCACAGCGGCCGGTCGGTGAATTTCAGGTGTCCGTACCAGGCAAACGTCATGAAGACGTTGGAGATCACCAGCAGGACGATCGGCGCGATGGCCGGGGGCATTCAGGTCATGAAGTCTACTCCGCTTTGATGCCGGCCTTCTTGATCAGCGGCACGACCAGCTTGTCTTCCTTGTCGAGCATGGCGGCGAGCTCGGCCGGCGTTGAGGGCTTGGCCTCGGCTGTGAGGTCGGCGAAGCGCTTCACGGTCGCAGGGTCGGTCAGCACCTTCACCATGGCGTCGTTGAGCTTCTTCAGGACGTCGGGCGGCATCTTGGCCGGACCGAACAGGCCGGTGTAGGTCGAGTAGGTGAAGGTCTCGAGGCCAGGCACGCCCGACTCCTTGAAGGTCGGCACGTCGGGCAGCTCGGCCATGCGCTTGTCGGAGGTGACGGCGATGGCGCGCAGCTTGCCGCCCTTGATGTGGCCGATCGCAGCGTTCACCTGGTCGACCTGGGCGGACACCTGGCCCGCGATGACGTCGATGTGGGCGGCACCCGAGCCCTTGTAGTGGATCAGCGTGTACTTGGTGTTGGTGGCGTCGGTCAGCAGGGCGAGGATGATGTGGTTGGTCGTGCCGATGCCGGAGTCGGCGACGGCGAACTTGCCGTCCTGGCCGAGCGCAATGAAGTCCTTGAGCGTCTTGATCGGCGACGATGGATGCACCAGCAGCACGCCCGGCACCGCCTGGATGTGGCTGATCGGTTGGAACGCCGTCTTCCAGTCGTAGGGCGCGTTGCCGTAGATCGCCGGCACCGCGACCAGCGAGTTGGCCGAGACCATGAGCGTGTAGCCGTCGGGGGTGGAGCGGGCGACGATGTCGCTGCCGATCATGCCCGAGGCGCCGGCCTTGTTCTCGACCACGACCTGGACACCAAGCACGTCCTTCAGCTTGTCAGCGATGATGCGTGAGGTGACGTCTATATTTCCGCCCGGTGCGTAGGGTGCCATGATCTTGATCGGTTTGTCGGGGAATTGGGCTGAGGCGGGTCCGGCGGCGAGCAACAGCCCGAGCGCGGCCGCGATGGCGGCAGTGAGACGCATTTTTAGTCCTCCCGATGAGCCGGTGAGCTTAGCGCAACGGCGGCGCGGCGCTACAACGCCGGCGGCCGGTGCTGGGCCCATGGGCGGGCTTGCTCGAGGAGCGCACCCAGCCGCAGCACGTCGGTCTCGGCACCCCATTTGCCGACGATCTGGACCGAGGTTGGCAGGCCGTCGAAGCCAAAGCCGGAGGGTAGGGCGAGCGCGGGATGGCCGGTCAGGTTGAAAGGGTACTGGTAGGAGGTCCAGCCCTGGCGGGTGATGCCGCATTTGAAACCATCGATCATGACCTCGTCGTTGGCGTCGTCGTGGGTGACGTCGAGGGCGGTGCGCGAATTGGTCGGAGTCACGATGAAGTCATAGCGCTCGAGCAGCGACTGGATCTTGCGGAAGAGGGTGGTGCGGGCGTACTGGGCGTTGCGGAAATCGGCCAGGGTGAATTTCTCGCCGCGCTGCATGAAGGCCAGCGTTACCGGGTCCATCTGGTTCTGCCACTTCGGCAGGTATTGGGCGCAGAACACCGCGAAGTTCGCCTGGTAGAGCACACGGCCCTCGAATTCGATCCAGTCGATCTTCTCCGTTACCTCCTCGACATCGGCGCCCATTTCACGCCAGGCATCGAGCGAGGCGCGGGTGTTCGTTCGCACGTCGCCGGCAATGCGGGGATTGGCGGTGAGTTCGATGTAACCGATGCGGATGCCGCTCAGGTCTTCGCCCATTAGGGCGGGCGAAAGCTGGCGCCGGTCTTCGCCGCCCTGGCTCCACGGGTCCTTGGCACTGGGGCCGGACAGCACTGAATGCATGATCGCGGCATCGGTGATCGTGCGGGCCAGCGGGCCGGCATAGACATTGTTGCCGAAGGCGTCGCGCGCGGTGTCAGCCGGCACCGCGCCCAGCGTCGGCTTCAGTCCGACCAGGCCGCTGCACGAGGCCGGGCCGCGCACCGAGCCTGCACCATCGGTGCCGAGCGACAAGGGGCCGAGGCCGGCGGCGACCGCCGCCGCACCGCCGCCGCTCGAATCGCCCGGCGTGCGCTCCAAATTCCACGGATTGCGTGTGATGCCGAAGGACGGCCCGTCGGTCAGGCCCTTGACGCCGAATTCCGGCGTCGTTGCCTTGCCGAGGATGATGGCGCCGGCGCCGCGCAGGCGTTGCACCAGAACGTCGTCGGTCTTGGCGATGTTGTCCTCGAAGATCGCCGAGCCGTGGCGCGTGTGGACGCCCGCCACATCGACGAGGTCCTTGATGCTGATGGGGATGCCGTGCAGGGGACCAAGTTTCGCCCCGTCGGGTCACGGCCTTTTCAGCCGCCTTGGCATCGCGACGCGCCTGCTCGGGCATCACCTCGCGAAAGGCATTGAGCTTGGGTTGCGCGCGCTCAACGGCCTTCAGGATGGCGTCGACATACTCGACAGGCGAAAGCTTTTTGGCGCGGATGAGGGCGGCGGCCTTAACGGCCGGCATGAAGAGAAGATCTGTGTCGGTCATGCCCCGACCATAACCCATTCTCGACAGCCTCCGCATGCTGCGCTACGTCGCGTCGATGTTCTCCCTGCCAATCCTGGCGGCGCTCGCGACCGTGGCCGTCGTGACCTCGTTCATTTCCGGCATCTTCGGCATGGCCGGCGGCATGCTGCTGATCGCTTTCCTGCTGGTCCTGCTGCCGGTTCCGGTCGCTATGGTGTTCCACGGTGTGATCCAGATCTCGGCTAACAGCTGGCGCGCCTGGCTGTGGCGCGAGCATGTGAAATGGAGCGTGGTGCTGCAGTTCGGCGCCGGTGCCGTGGCTTCGCTGCTGGCGTTCTCCTCCCTCAACTTCGTGCCGCCCAAGTCGCTGGTGCTGATGACGGTCGGCTTGACGCCGTTCCTGGCGCTGGCCGTGCCGCCGCGCTTCGCGCCCAATATCGAGCGCCCGGGCCAGGCCTTCCTGGCCGGCGTGATCGGCGGCGCGCTGCAGCTCGTGTCGGGCATCACCGGGCCGATCCTCGACATCTTCTACGTGCGCACGGGCATGACGCGGCAGGTCAACGTCGCCACCAAGGCCGCCGCGCAAGTGCTGGGCCACCTGACCAAGGTAGTCTATTTCGGCGCCCTGATCGCCAACCCGGCCGGCCGCGACCTCGAGCAGTGGCTGGCCATGGCTTTTGCCGCGGCCTTCGCAGTACTCGGCACGTCGTTGTCGAGAAGCTTCCTCGACCGGCTGTCGGACAAGCAGTTCTATCACTGGACGCGTCGGATCATCCTGGCGCTGGGTGTGGTCTATATAGGTCAGGGAATCTGGCAGATGGTGTACCCATGACGGACGTGAAGGCAGGAGTGCGGGCGCTGCTCGATCGCCTGCCCGACGATTGCAGTTTCGCCGACGTGCAGCGCGCCATCGCGGTGATGATGTGGCCCAAGCGGGAAGACGGTAGCCTGGCACCGCCCGAGCGGCTCGAGCCGGAAGAAGTGAAACGCCGCCTTCGCGAATGGCTCCAATCGGAGAAGGATAAATGAAGGACCGCGTTTCCATCGACCTCAAGGACGGCGTCGCCGACGTCCGACTGATCCGCGCCGACAAGATGAACGCGCTCGATCCGGCGATGTTCGAAGGCATCATCGAGGCGGCGGCCAAACTTGCGGCCATGAAGGGCCTGCGCTGCGTCGTGCTGTCGGGCGAGGGCAGGGCGTTCTGCGCTGGCCTCGACATGGCAAGCTTCGCCGTCATGAAGCAGGACGACGACGCGGTGCCCGGTGCGCGCGATCTCGCTCGGCGCACCCACGGCATCGCCAACCGGCTGCAGCAATGCGCCTGGGCATGGCGCGAGCTGCCGGTGCCGGTGATCGCCGCGGTTCATGGCGTGGCCTTCGGCGGCGGTTTCCAGATCGCGCTCGGCGCCGATGTGCGCTACGCCACCGCCGACACGCGCTTTTCGGTGATGGAGATCAAGTGGGGCCTCGTGCCCGACCTCGCCGGCACGCAGCTCATGCGTCATCTCGCACGCGAGGATGTGGTGCGCGAGCTCACTTATACCGCACGAATCTTCAACGGCAGCGAGGCGCTGCAATACGGCTTCGTCACACGCCTGGTCGAGGATCCGCGGGCCGCGGCTTTCGAGACCGCGCAGGAAATCGCCGGCAAGAGTCCTGACGCGATCCGCGCTTCCAAGCGGCTGCTCAATCTCGCTGTCGCGAGCGATGCCGCGACCGGCCTGATGGCTGAATCGGTGGAGCAGCAGAAGCTGATCGGCACGCCCAACCAGGTCGAGGCCGTGATGTCGAACCTGCAGAAGCGCGCCGCCAACTACAAGGATTGACGCCATGAACCGCCAGTGGCTCTACGCCAAACAGCCCCAGGGCAAGATCGCCAAGGACACGTTCCAGTGGGCCGAGACCGCCCTTCCGGCGCCGCGCGATGGCGAGGTGTTGGTGAAGACGCGCATGCTCTCGCTCGATCCTGCCAATCGCGCCTGGATGATGGGCAAGACCTATCGCGACGCGCTGGAGCCGGGACAGGTGATGAGCGGCTTCGCCATTGGCGAGGTCGTGGAGAGCAAGTCACCGGGCCTGAAAGCGGGCGACATCGTCGAAGGCGACTGGGGCTGGCAGGACTACGCCGCGCTCCCCGCCTGTCACCTCACCAAGCGCACGACCAAGGCGCCGCTGGAAATGCTGATCGGGCCGCTCAGCATCACCGGCCTCACGGCCTATTTCGGTCTGCTCGACGTCGGCCAGCCGAAGCCCGGCGACACGGTGCTGGTATCGGCGGCGGCCGGCGCGGTTGGCACCATGGTGGGCCAGATCGCCAAGCTGGTGGGCTGCCGAGTCATCGGCACGGCGGGCGGCCAGGACAAGTGCGACTGGCTGGTTCGCGACCTGGGTTTCGATGCGGCGATCGACTACAAGGCGGGCGGCGTGCGCCGCGCGCTTGCGGCGGCCTGCCCCGACGGCATCGACGTCTATTTCGACAATACCGGCGGTCCGGTGCTCGACGCAGCACTTTCGCTGATGAACTTGCGCGGCCGCATCGCCTGCTGCGGCAACGTCTCGCAATACGACGTCGACAAGCCGGCGCCCGGGCCGATGGCGGTGCCGGGCCTTGTGGTGACCAAGCGCCTGCGCATGGAAGGCTTCATCGTCATGGATTTCTTCGACCGCCGTGCTGAAGCCGAGACGCGCCTTGCCCGCTGGGTCGAGCAGGGCAAGGTCAAGGCCATCGTCGACGTCTTCGACGGGTTGGAGCGCGCGCCCGAGGCGCTGATCGGCCTGTTCGAGGGCAACAACCGCGGCAAGCGCGCCGTCCGGGTGTCCTGATGGCCTTTGTCCTGTACGGCCATCCTTTCTCGTCGTACTGCCAGAAAGTCACCATCGCCTTCTACGAGGCGGGCATCGCCTTCGACTTCAAGATGATCGAGAGCGCCACCGACTTCGCCGAACTCAGGAAGCTGTGGCCGATGGGCCTGATGCCGGTGCTGGTCGATGGCGCCACCACCGTGGTCGAGTCGAGCATCATCATCGACTACGCGGCACCCGGCCTTATTCCCAACGACGGGCTGGAAGTGCGCTTCCTCGACCGCTTCTTCGACCTCTATGTGATGACGCCGATGCAGAAGGTCGTGATCGACCGCCTGCGTCCCGAGGCCGAGCGCGACGCCCGCGGCGTCGCCGACGCCAAGGCGCGGCTCGAAACGTCGTATGCCTGGCTCGAGGCGCGGCTGGCCGGCCGGCAATGGGCGGCCGGTGGCACGGCCTTCACGTTGGCCGACTGTGCTGCCGCACCGTCGCTGTTCTACGCCGACTGGACGCATCGCATCGGCGAGCAATTCCCGGTGCTGCGCGCCTATCGCGCGCGCCTGCTGGCGCATCCCTCGGTCAAGCGCGCCGTCGACGAGGCGCGGCCGTATCGCGCCGGCTTTCCGCTGGGCGCGCCGGATAGGGACTAACGGCCGACGAACGCCGGCTTCCTCTTTTCCACGAACGCCCGCACCGCTTCCTTGTGGTCCTCGGTGCGCTGGCAGACCCCCATGCGCTCGGCTTCGCGGTCGAGCGCGGTCGGGTAGTCGACCACCAGCGCGTCGTCGAGATTGTCCTTCATGTTGCGCAACGCCACGCGCGGGCCTTCGGCGACGGCCTTGGCCCAGGCGAACGCCTCGGCCTGTAGCTTATCGTCGGGCACCACCTTGTTGACCAAACCGATCCTCTCGCAGCGCTCCGAATCGACGCGCTCGGCGGTGAACATCAGCTCTCGTGCCCGCACCGAGCCAATGGCGCGTGTGAGCAGCCAGGCGATGCCGTAGTCGCCCGACAGGCCGACGCGCGCGTAGCCCGTCGAGACAAACGCCGACTTCGCCGCAATCCGGATGTCGCAAGCCAACGCTATGGCGAGTCCCGCGCCCGCCGCAGCACCCGGCAGAGCGGCAATGGTCGGCTTGCGCACGCCGACCAGCGCGCCGGTGAGATTGGCCTGCCGCCATTTCAGGTCGGCGATGCGCTCCTCGACGCTCATGTCTTTCTTGGACGAGCGGTCGCCCATGCCTTTCACGTCGCCGCCGCTGCAGAAGGCGGTGCCGGCGCCGGTGATCAGCAGCGCGCCGACGTTGGGATCCTCGCCGCGCTCCTTGATCTGGGTGCGCAACGCCGGCGTCAGCCGGTCCGACATGGCGTTGCGCGCCTCGGGCCGGTTGAGCGTGATCAGCGCCACGCCGTCGGTCACGGAGCATAAGAGTTCGGTTGTGCCGGTATCGATTTCCATGGGATTTTCTCCTGCATGACCTTCCCCGTCACCGAACACACCGTCAAGACCGCGCGCCACACCACGGGCTATCTCGCCTGCGGAGCGGAAGCCGCACCCCCGCTGGTCTTCGTCCATGGCTGGCCCGAGCTGTCGCTGTCGTGGCGGCACCAGCTGCTGGCGCTCGCGGCGCTGGGCTTCCGCTGCATCGCGCCCGACATGCGCGGCTACGGCCGCTCGAGCACCTACACGCGCCACCAGGATTTCGCGCAATAGCTGATCGTCGCCGACATGCTGGAGCTGCTGGCCGCCCTCGGCCGCGACAAGGCGGTTTGGATCGGCCACGGCTGGGGCAGTTCTGTGGTGTGGAACATCGCCAGTCACCATCCGGAAAAGACCGTCGGCGTGGCGAGCCTTTGCGTTCCCTATCTCGCCTCGGGCTTCACGCTCGACACGGTGGTGCCGCTGGTCGACCCCAAGCTCTATCCCGAGGCCGAGTATCCGGCGGGGCAGTGGGACTATCAGTTCTACTACGAGGAGAATTTCGACAAGGCGCGTGCCGCCTTCGACGCCAATCCGCGCAACGTCGTGAAGGCGCTGTTCCGCAAGGGCGATCCCAAGGCGGTGGGCAAGCCGTCGCGAACGGCCGGCGTGCGCAAGGCCGGCGGCTGGTTCGGTGGCGGCGCCTGTCCCGACGTGCCGCGCGATCCCGACGTCATCAGTGAGACCGACATGGAGGCCTATACCGTGGCGCTGACACGCAACGGCTTCTTCGGGCCGGACTCCTGGTACATGAACCACAAGGCCAACGGCGACTATGCGCTCAGCTCGAAGAACGGTGGCAAGCTCGCCATGCCGGTGCTGTTCCTGCACGGCGCCTACGACATGACCTACGAGACCATGACTTCGCGCCTGCCCGAGCCGATGCGGCGCGACTGCAGCGACCTCACCGAGGTGGTCGTGAAATCCGGCCACTGGATGGCGCAGGAGAAGCCGGTCGAGGTCAATGCCGCGCTCGCCAAATGGCTGGCGACCAGGCTGCCGGGCTACTGGGCCTGACGCTGCCTACTCGATCGTCTCGTCGGCGCGGCCCAGGAAGGTCGGCGGCAGGGCGATCCCGAGCGTCTTGGCCGTCTTGAGATTGACGACCAGCTCGTAGCTTGTCGGCTGCTGCACCGGCAGGTCGGACGGCTTTGCGCCCTTGAGCAGGCGGCCGGCATAGATGCCGACCCAGCGGGTACATGTCAGCCCAGCGGGCCGCATAGCTTGCCAACCCGCCGGCATCGGTGAATTCGCGCGACGGATAGATCGCAGGCAGGCGCTGCGCCGCTGCGAACGCCATGATCCGTTCGCGCCTGCCGATCAGGAAGCCGTCGATCGATATGGCAAGGGCATCGGGCTTGCTCGAGGCCATGGCGGCGAAGGCGCGGTCGAATTCGCCGTCGTTGGTCACGTTCAAAACGTCCAGCTTCAGGCCGAGCGTGGCCGCCGCAGTCTGCGCTTCGCGAGTCTGGTTGAGGGCGATGGGACTGGAGTGGTTGGCCAGAAGCGCCACGGACCGGACGCCGGGCAGCATCTCGCGCAGCAGGTCCAGCCGTTTTCCTTCCAGAATGGAGGCCGAGAGCATCACGACCGTCATGTTACCGCCGGGACGGCTGAGATTGTCGACGAGCCCCAGTTCGACCGGATCGAAACCGATCGTGAAGACGGTCGGGATCGTGGACGTTGCAGCCTTGACGGCGAGAGGGACGGGGGTGCCGCCGACCGCAATGATGATGTTGGGCTTGGCTTTGACGAGGTCGACGGCCGAACACAGGCGAACTCCAGGGCCTCTACAAGCACCAGGACGGCGCCCTCGATCTCTACCCGGAGGGCAGCATCACAGTCTGGATTGCGCTAACAGAATGCGGGCGCGATGCGCCAAGCGTCGAGTTTTTGCCGAGGCGGTTTAACGGCAAGGTCATTAACCAGCATGATCCGTCGCTGAGCTATGTGGCGGCCGAACAATTCCCGCAGCGGACATGGGTGCGGCCCATCTTCAAGCCGGGTGACGCCGTGTTGTTCGATTCGTGGACGGTGCACGGCACTGTCTCGCTGCCCACGATGACGCGCCATCGCTGCAGCCTAGATCTGCGGTTGGTGCCGGCCTGACAAAAACCCGCCACATGCCGGGCAGCGGGCCACATCTTTTGGCGACGAGGACGGAGGCTACATCTCGAGCTCAACGCCAGCGAATATGCTGCGCGGATGAGGAAGATATTTAGGCGGGGATGGTCAGCACCGGCATCCTATAGTTGCGCCCGCCCCCGCCGCTGGCTTTCCAGCGCGCGGCAAGTGCCGCTACCAAGTCCCCTTCCGCATCCTTGCGGGCCTCCGCCACTACCGTTCCGGCTTGGGCTTCCACTCGCGCGCCAGCTTCTGCGCCTCAGCGATTTGTGTGGACGTCATCTTGGCGGCGACTTTGTCGCGGTTCTTGACGGCAACGGCATTGCCCTTTGCTGCAGCGAGATTCCACCACATGTGCGCATTCCCCCAGGGCAATTGGGTGAAAAATTTCTGAACGCCGCACAACTCTAAATTTGAAGCCCGTGGGCGGAACGTGTCAATGACTTTGCGCCA